>JBQGON010000020.1:21197-31274 GCA_052087065.1 Vibrio sp.
AAGAAATCAGAAAATCGCTCGCGGCTTAATTGTCCTATTTTAATAATGAACTTGCCGTTGCAGTCCATCACCGTTTCGCCTGCCATCGTATTGACACCCAACTGCGCATTCTGCATCCCAAGAGCCATTTGCTGGGCTGGGTCAATATCAACCTTGCGCCGTACCCATTGCTGAATACTGACATCGGGTATATCAAAACAATGTGCGATGATGCCCGCAACCACCTGAGGTGAACGACTGCGCCCTGCGAGCGTGCCAGCATACGCCAGCATTTTGCACCAGTTAATTGGAGTGTCGCCACGTAGGTCAGGATCACCTAAGCCCACTAGTGCAAATAATTGAGCAGAAAAATTATCTTGTGCATCGGGCTGAAAACGAATGTGGTAGCGATATTTACGCCACACTCGATACACTAAATTAATCAGTCGATTACTAAAAAAATCAAAAAATGGCTGCTTAAAGCCACCAGGTTCTTCTGTTGCCAATTGCTCAGTAATAAAACCAGGCAATGGCGATTGCGCGCCAGACAGACCAAAAAAGTTAGTTAACATCACCAACCGGTCATCATCACGGTCATCTAATGCTGAGACATCTGATGGCGAAAAACCTAAACTGGGATTCGCACTAAATACAAGCCGACATTGACGTTCCCAATCTTCCGACTCTGGATTAATACCTTTTACTTTTTGTAGTAATTCAACCAGTTGATAAAAGTTGTACGAACGAACATTTTCCGGCAAGCTCACTGAGGTAACCGGCTCGTTGTTAATCTCTTCTAGATCAACGGTTGCATCCCGGTCTGTGTTCCCCATGTGTACTTCTCTTGGTTAGTAACATTTAGAATGATTAACTCATGAAATGAGTTAATACTGGCATACAGTGAAAAGAAATGACTTAAAACGGTTCCAAACAAAAATAGGTCCCCTTCCGAGCCAAATTTACTTTGATCGATGTGCATCGTGCTTTGTAAGCCTCTGACCGGTAAACCCCGTAAAATTTTATCGACTGGCTTAGAATCAATGCGTTGAATGCCTTCTAAACGCTGCTTTCCGACTCGCTCTGCTTGGCGATCCACTAATGCACGAAAATCATAAGCACGCAATACGCTGCTCAGTGCATCTTTAGAAAGCAATGACAGATAATTCAGCGACAGATTCGAAATCAAGGTCCACAGTAAGCTACCATCAAGTACTGGTCTTAATGATTGCGTCGGTACCGTGATGTTACGAAATGTCGCATAAGGTGGTGATGTATCGGTCGGTTCACAGATATCACCCACGCCAAGCTCTAGCGGGAGTAAGCGGTTAGTACATGTCAATTTTACCGATACCGCTTCATCAACATCAGTGGAAATCGTCTCATCACTGCGTACAAACGATAAAAACGTATCAAAGCCGTCGCCGCGGATACTATCTTTGGTGCGAGTACGAAAATATAAGGCCTTACGACCGCGAACACGCTCAACTTCGTGTTGAAAACTCTCGAATGCGGAATAGACACGCTTTTCTCCGCGGATACGCCGTCCAGCTTGCGTCGAATCTTGCCATCCCGTCACTGAATCCACACTAAATACCTCGTAATGAGATGGATGACGACTTGAAGGCATAATTCGGTATTCAGATTTTTTACCTGTTAAATCAATCGGATCAGCGTCGTGTTCGAATAGGTTGATCACTGGCGTACAGTACAGTTGAAAATTATCACGTCGCACACGTACGTCCGTTGGCAGCGTTTTAGAAAAACTGATTTTAAGCGTGAAATCACCATGTACCGATTTCGGTAACGCTTTGTCTAATCCCATCACATCAATAAAGTGGAAGGCTTCTGGGAAAGACAAATATTCTTGCAAGATACGATAGCCTTCATACACGTTTTTAGGGTATGGAAGAAGAGATTGTTCTGCATCAAAACCGACGGTTGAAAAGGCATCACGTGGCAAAGCAAACTCGACGCCATTCACTTCCACGCTAATTTTATGTAAATAGTGATTGAGCCATAAGTACAACATTTGCGAGCTGTACTTATCGCCACCTAGATAAAAACGTAAATTATCTAATAATGCTTCACCGGCGCTGATATCGCCGTTTAAACACATATCAAGACTAAGAACACTGGCTTGGCGCGAGTGTTCTGCGTTGATATCTGTCATCTGTAATGGGTACAAATTGACATCTCGGCAAGTACGAAAATGACATTTCGTGCCAAAGACTGGTTTACTATCGAGTTGAGTGCCGCGAACAACCGTTTGTTTTTCGCTCACACTTTTGTCGGGGTCAAACGCCACAACGCTCATACTAGGGACTGGGCGTAAATAGTTTGGCCACAACATATTAATAATTGAGTGTGTTAATTCAGGAAACTCATCTTCGACTTTTTCACGCAGACGCCCCGTCAAAAAAGCGAAACCTTCTAATAAGCGTTCGACATCTGGGTCGGTATTGCGACCATGCAGAAATCTCGCGAGCTGAGGATGAATTTCGGTAAATTCCTGTCCTTGCTCTTTAAGAAAGGCGAGCTCTTCTCTGAAGTACTTATCTTGCGTCATATAAATTAGTACACTCGGTATTGTCGATTCTGATCCAGTAATAAGTTGAACTGAACCTTGTCATGTAACGCTTCGCTATTCAGCGTCGCTACAATGTGGAATCGTAGCGTTAGTGGGTCATGCTCATTCATCTCTGAGCGGACCTGAATATTGGTTAAACGTGGTTCATACGTTTTCAAACAATGCTGAATGGCCAAACGAATTCGTAATGATAAGTCCATGGTTTCTAGCGTTGCATCATTGAAGTCAATCAGCCCAAGTTGAGGGGAGCTTTCTGCTCCACCCACTCGAGAATTCAAGATATTCGATACATTACGCTTCACAGACTCGAGCACATCCCATGCCTCTGGCCCTTGGGTCAAAGACATGGGTTTGGAGCCAGCTTCTAAACGTTCAAAGAAGCCAACACCAAATGCACTCTCTTCAGGTGCAATGTAAGTCATAATTACGCTTGATCCAGACGGCCAACTAATGACAACTCGAAGTTCGCACCCATATATTTAAAGTGTGGACGAACCGCAAGAGAGACTTGATACCAACCAGGGTTGCCATCAACGTCAGACACTTCGATTTTTGCAGCACGAAGTGGACGACGACTACGAACATCTGCTGGTGGGTTTTCTTGATCCGCAACGTATTGCTTAATCCAACCATTCAATTCGCGCTCTAGATCTTGACGTTCTTTCCAAGAACCAATCTGTTCACGCTGTAGCACTTTAATGTAGTGTGCAAGACGGTTGATGATCATCATGTACGGTAACTGTGTACCTAACTTGTAGTTGGTTTCCGCTTCTTTACCTTCTTTCGTGTTCGGGAACACTTTTGGCTTTTGAATTGAGTTAGCAGAGAAGAACGCGGCATTATCACTGCCTTTACGCATTGTTAACGCGATGAACCCTTCTTCTGCCAATTCGAACTCTTTACGATCGGTAACGAGAACTTCGGTAGGGATTTTCGTTTGCAAAGTGCCCATCGATTCAAACACGTGTACAGGCAGATCTTCGACCGCACCGCCACTTTGTGGACCGATAATATTTGGACACCAACGGTATTTTGCGAAGCTATCTGTTAGACGAGTCGCAAAAGCAAACGCTGTGTTACCCCAAAGGTAATGTTCGTGTGAATTGCTAACCGTCTCGGCATAGTTAAACGTTTTAACCGGATTTTCGATTGGGTCATAAGGCACGCGTAGTAAGAAGCGAGGAGCTGTTAATCCCAAATAGCGAGCGTCTTCTGAGTCACGCAGCGCACGCCACTTGGTATACTTAGGACTTTCAAAAATTGATTTCACATCTTTGATGTTTGGTAGTTCTTCGAACGAATCAATACCAAAGAATTCAGGACCAACACTTGAAATAAACGGTGCATGAGCCATCGCGCCGAGTGCGCCCATGTACTGCAGCAGCTTCATATCTGGTGTTGATGGCGTAAAGGCGTAGTTACCAATAATCGCACCAGTAGGTTCACCACCGAACTGACCATAACCTGACGAATAAATGTGTTTATACAAGCCAGACTGAGAAGTCTCTGGCGCAAATTCGAAATCGTCTAATAATTCATCTTTGGTGACGTGCAGAATGTCTACTTTGTTGTTCTCACGAAAATCGGTACGGTCAACAAATAGCTTAAGGCCACGCCAAGATGATTCCATCTGTTGATAAGACTCGTCATGCAAGATCTCATCCATCTGCGAACTGATTTTTTTATCCAGCTCCACCAGCATTTGATCAACCAGTGATTTGTTGACAGGCTCTTCTGTTTGATCAGAACCGATTAAATTTTCAATAAAGGCTGCAACACCTTTTTTTGCAACATCATAGCCTTCTTCACTCGGTGCAATACGAGTTTGTGACATGATTTCATCTAAAAGACCGCCTTCGGCGAGCTGTGTATTCTCTTGCAAAGATTCAGTTGTAGACATCAGCTTTGTTCCTAATTAATTGTGTATTGGCAAAATCGTCAAGTCAGCCTAGTCGGCTTTATTCGCTATCCGGATTCACTACGTTCAATTCCGCAAGTAATTTTTCACGTGATTCTTCAGACGTTAATAATTCTTGAAGACGATCGCGGAATGCAGGAATGTTACCGAGTGGACCTTTTAGAGCAACGAGAGCTTCGCGTAACTCGACAAGCTTCTGCAATTCAGGAACTTGTGATGCAACAGAGTCTGGAGAAAAATCCGCTAAAGAATCAAAGTTCAAATTCACAGCAAGTTCAGCATTCTCGTCATCAGACAGCTGATTTTTAACTGTCGTACTAATCTGCAAATTACTTTCACGCATAACCGATTCAAAGTTGTTTTTATCAACAGAAACAGTTGAACGTTCCTCTACTGGGGTATCTTCTGTATGACCTTTAAAATCACCGACAACAAGCGTCTTCAATGGTAATTCAATTTCTGCTTGCTGATCGCCTGTGGCGGGTACATATTTGATATTAATACGCTCTTTTGGAGCGACACTTCCTTCTTTAGACATGATCTGTCTCCACTACCTATGCCGATTGTTGTAGACAGCAAATGTACTTCTAAGAAATATATTCACGTGCTGCTACGTATATAAAGTTCATTACCGATGCCTATGTTATTTAGGCCAAGGGTAACAAGCTCATCACTAACGTTGCTTCAAATTTACTCTACATCAAAAATAAACGCAGTTTATTTAAATGTATAAAAGTAATAATCACACATCCCAAAATAAATCGTGATTATAAAAATCTGGTTTTTCTTTTAATTTTTTTTCAATATTCTGCGAAGCTTTTAACTCATCCGGAGAAATAACTTTCATCAAATCCGAATAATGCTGCTCAATATTTTTATAAAGTTCATCGAGACGATCATCACCAGCGGTATCTAAATACACGTCAAAGTAGGCTTTTGCAGTTGCCAGATCTTTCTCAACAAATTGATAATTCGAACTATATCCACTTAAAATCATCGCAACTGCCGCTAGCGAGGTAAGATCGCCCTCTTTAACCGCTTGCTTGCGCCACTCCAAGGCCTGCTTAAAATCACCCTTGCTTTCAAGTAACTGAATAATTTTTCTTATGGCAGGAATGTAGCCCTGCTTGGCCGCATCTTCATACAAAGCGTATGCTGCTTTATCACGACTACCTGATGTCCAATAGCTTCCTTCACCCTGCGCAATCTCACGGGCCTTTAACATCAATGCTCTAGGGTAGCCACGTTCAACAGATTGATCTAAATAATAATTAGCTAATTGTGGATCGGATTTCTCATAGTATTCGGACAAATACAGTAAGGCTCTTGTCGGCTGAGTTTGCCCTAAAGTAACGATCGCATTGAAATATTCTCGTTTCCAGTACTGGCGTTCGCGTATGCGCAGCCATTCGCCGCCTTCATACAAGCTTTTCATTGCTGGGATGTTACCGTCATGAGCGGCGAGTAAAAGATAATCGCGGGCTTGGGTAGGAGTCCGAATCGTCGTTTTGTAGTTCGATAGTTCCATCGCGTACAAGTAAGCCGACTGCGCATCCCCTTTGTCTGCCGCATATTTTAAGTAAGTGCGCGCTTGGATATTTTTGAATTGAGCACGAAGATTTCGTCCTTCAATGTAGGCTTGATGAGCAGTTAGCTTTTGCAGATCGTAAGTTTCCAAACTGCTATCACTTTTTTCTGCGGCATTGATGCCACCAGATAAAAATATCGTAGCAATAAGTGCACCGACTGATACTGCTTTGTTAGCTGAATTGAACACTGCAACCCCTTAGTTAAAACACTAATCTTAAAAATTTCCCACACAAACAATTCGTGCTTCGGTTAATCATTATCGTCAAACATGTAGAACGATTTAAGGCTAGTTACTCTAAGTCACTGCGGTTTCACTTAAAAAATTACCTTAAGTAAAACGTCAAACACGCTAGTCTATAGCGTAAGTGTGAAATCAAAACGTTGTAACGGTATGTGATGCTTATAAGAAGGACGTCTTAAGTCTTTATTATTAGAATTTAGATTCATTTTTAATGCATAACCTAAAGAACTTATCTTATTTCATTGAGATAACAGAAGCCTAGCCAACATCTGTCACCAGTGATTTATATTTGTCGCGAGATTATATTCCAAATCATTTCGTCAGTAATCGGCCGTTAAAATTTTTGCGATAAAAATTCCAAAAACACTAAAACACTAAAACACAGAGATTCTTACAATACCTTGACTTTGTTATTTTTATGTCAAAATCTTGCGTATCAACCATTTTAACTGACTAATTCATTGCAATTTACAATCGCGGTTCTTCGTGAAATACATGCAGATACTAAAGGATAGCGAACAGAATGTCGTTACTAATCAAATATTTTTAACAGAAAATTACATAGCTAACGTCATACTGACATTAATAAGCAATATTATTGGAGCAACATCACAAATAATTCATTTCTGTTAATTTAATATCAAGAATATTTCTGCTGAAAAATAACCCTCTTAATATTAACACATTATTTAGTATCTATAATTTCAAGAATGAATCATTAATTACCCAAATATAATCAATAAAAAATATACAGAACGCCATATTATAAATAACCCACTAAATTCCTTATATCTGTCAGGGCGTGCAAATGGTTTATACATGTCCTATTCAAACGACTGCCTGATTTAGCCTCCTAACTAGCTGACATTTGTCTCGCATCGAGTGCTGACATTGTTACTCGTGATGAGTACAATCTTTCTCACATTACATACAGGTAGTCTTTCCATGTTTAACACCGCTGTCCGCTTCCATTCATTTCAGACACGTATTGATGATGTGCCCCTACCAGACACATTTACATACCCGTTTTGTTACGAACCTCACCCACTATGCGAAATCGCAGCAAAAGAGCTACAAGCCTATTTAGCTAACCAAAACGATTGGCAACATCCTTTTGGTTTAGAACAGGTGACTGAGGGCGATCATGGAAAAATGTTTGGCGTCTTAGTGGTCAAAAATGCGGCAGGTGAAATGGGGTATCTATGCGGGTTTTCAGGCTTATTGGCTGGATCGCTCCACCAGCCCGGCTTTGTACCACCGGTTTATGATCGGGTTGGCGATTCAGAGATATTCAAACAGAAATCCGATTATATTGCGTCACTCAATGCTCGCGTCAATCAATTGAACCAATCGCCAGAGCTTACCGAGCTCAACCAACAAAAAGCCAGAATTCAACAGCAAGCGGCCGCAGCTCAGGAGGCGTTACGCCAAACGGTCATTCAACAAAGACAGTGGCGTAAACAGGAACGTCAGCGCCTCCATGAAGAACATACAGGCGAAGTGCTTGCAAAACACTTGTATGATCTGGGGCAGCAGAGTGTGCTAGAGAAACGCCAGCAAAAAAATCTAAAACAATATTGGTCCGATCAAGTGGCTGACATCGATGCCAAAATCGACACGTTTGAACACACTATCCAACAACTAAAGCATGAGCGACGCGACCGCTCAGCCCAATTGCAAGAGTTCTTATTCTCCCAATATCACATCCTCAATAATAACGGTGAAACCCGCTCTTTATTGAATATTTTCAGCCCCTATCCTGACCCAATACCACCAGCGGGCTCTGGAGAATGTGCGGCTCCCAAAATGCTACAATATGCTTTCCAGCAACAACTAACACCGATTTGTATGGCGGAGTTTTGGTGGGGAAAATCATTGAAGTCATCGATTCGTCAGCACAAAAAATACTACCCCGCATGCCAGACAAAATGCTATCCAATTTTATCGTACATGCTAAAAGGCATTCCGATGGATGAGAATCCGTTACTGGTTAACCAAGGGGCTGAACTCAACCTTGAGATTGTCTATGAAGATGATGCGATCATTGTTGTCAACAAGCCTGCAGAGCTTCTATCCGTGCCGGGCGTACATATCAAAGATTCAGTGTTAACGCGCTTACAACGACAGTATCAAGATCGTGAAGGTGTGTTTGTTCTACACCGATTAGATATGTCCACTTCTGGCTTACTTGTTTTTGCATTTACTCGCCGAGCCAATAAACACCTACAAAAGCAATTTATTACTCGCCAAGTTGAAAAACGTTACCTGGCTGTGCTTGATGGAAAAGTAAGCGCTGACTCTGGTGAGATCCGCTTACCACTCAGAGCCGATCTTGATGATCGCCCAAGGCAGTGTGTTTGCTACGAGTACGGCAAAGACGCCTATACAACGTGGGAATATCTAGAGACTAATCCTGATGGAGAAAGCCGTATCTATTTATACCCGCACACCGGTCGGACTCACCAATTGCGTGTTCACTGTGCCCATTACGATGGTTTAAATATCGCGATTAAAGGCGATGATCTCTATGGAAAACAGAACCAACGTTTACATCTTCACGCGCAGCAGTTACGGTTTGAACATCCTTATACCCATGAACACCTGTGTTTTGAATCCGCAGCAGACTTCTAACATACCGAGAATAAGTCTTATCATTAATAAATGACGATAAGGTAAACACACCACTAGACGACCGGTCTAATTTACGTTACTTTAATACTATGAATACGAAAACATCGAACACTAAACAACATATTTTAGAGGTCGGATATCATCTGGTCTCTAAAAAAGGGTTTACTGGTATGGGCTTGTCCGAGCTACTAAAAGCAGCTGGTATTCCAAAAGGCTCGTTTTATCATTACTTCCAATCTAAAGAGCAGTTTGGAGAAACGTTGTTGCGTCGTTATTTTGATCATTATCTCGCTCGGGTTGAACTGCTGTTCAAAAGTGCTGAAGGCAGTCATTACCAAAACCTGATGAAATTTTGGCATTACTGGGTTGAAAATAATCGTTATCTTTGTGACTCTGGACAGTGCTTAGTGGTCAAACTTGCCAGTGAGGTGAGTGATTTATCTGAATCAATGAGACAAGTCCTGATTACAGGTACTCACCAGGCAGTTAACTTAATAGCAGAGTGCATTGAGCAAGGGAAGCAGGCAGGCAACATCCAAGTCAATGATAGCCAAGCGATGGCTGAACATTTGTACGAGTATTGGTTAGGTTCATGCCTTATGAATAAGATTCACCAAGACGACAAAAGTCTTGAAAGCGCATTAACAAGAACAAAGCATCTGTTGCAAGGTAATAGCACACTATAAATATATGACCTATAAGAACCCGCTCTTAGAGCGGTTTTTATGGCAACTTACTAGACGACCAGTCTAATTTTAAGGAAACTCGCGATGAATACGATTGAAAACCAACGTTTGGTTCTAGCTTCACGCCCTCACGGTGCACCAACGCAAGATAATTTCCGCTTAGAAACAGTAGAAGTTCCCGCGTTACAAGAAGGAGAGGTGTTACTGAGAACCATTTATTTATCTCTCGACCCTTACATGCGCGGTCGTATGAGTGATGCGAAATCATACGCAGCATCTGTTGCTATTGATGACGTGATGGTCGGTGGTACCGTATCCCAGGTAGAACAATCATCTAACCCTGACTTTCAAGTTGGTGAATGGGTGGTCGGCTTTACTGGTTGGCAAAGCTATGCCATTTCTAACGGTGAAGGATTACTGAAGCTGGGTATGAACCCAAGCAAAC
>JBQGON010000020.1:31284-33028 GCA_052087065.1 Vibrio sp.
TAATCCACAACCAGGCGAAACCATTGCGGTAGCGGCTGCAACAGGCCCTGTCGGAGCAACAGTAGGACAAATTGGTAAAATCAAAGGTTGCCGTGTCGTCGGGATTGCAGGCGGTGAAGAAAAATGTCGTTATGCTGTCGAAACATTAGGATTTGATGCCTGTATCGACCACAAAGCAGATGATTTTGCTGAGCAACTTGCTGCTGCTTGTCCAGATGGCGTCGACGTCTATTTCGAAAATGTCGGCGGTAAAGTATTTGATGCTTTAATGCCGCTGTTCAATTCAAAAGCTCGTATTCCACTTTGTGGTTTGGTGTCCCAGTATAACAATACGGCACTTCCCGATGGCCCTGATCGCCTATCACAACTAATGGGACTATGTTTAGTCAAACGCATGCGAGTGCAAGGCTTCATTATTTTTGATGACTACGGGCATCGTTATCAAGAATTTGCCGACCAAATGTCACAATGGGTCGCTGAAGGCAAAATTCATTACCGTGAACAAATGGTTGAAGGCCTGACTAATGCCCCAGACGCCTTTAAAGGGCTGCTAGAAGGCAAGAACTTCGGCAAACTCGTTGTTAGCGTTAATAACCCATTGGAGCAATAAACATGATTACCCTACACCATCTCAATCAATCACGCTCTAAGCGTATTATTTGGCTGTTAGAAGAGCTCGGCGTTGATTATCAGATCAAAGCTTATCAACGCGATGCAGTAACACAACTCGCACCAGCGGAGTTAAAGGCAATTCACCCTCTGGGAAAATCGCCTGTCATTGAAGACAATGACCAAGTCATTGTCGAATCTGGCGCAATTACAGAGTACTTAGTTGAGCGTTATGGCCAGCATTTAATGCCAGCACAAGATTCCGCAGGCTATGTTGACTATTTGCAATGGCTGCACTTTGCAGAAAGCTCTGCCATGGTGCCAGCGTTACTGACTTTATTCATTGGCATGGAGCCTGCGAAAACTGAGTTTTTGGCTTCGTATGCCCCGAATGAACTCAGCAAAGTCATGTCTCACTTGGATAATGTTTTGCAAGACAAAACCTATCTTGTGGATGAGACGTTATCAGGCGCTGACATTATGATGTCGTTTATTCCTGAAGTTCTGACAATGCTAGAGCAATTGGATCATTATCCAAATATCAAAAGCTATTATCAAACGCTGTTAACCCACGAAAAATTCCAAAGAGCCAATGAGTTAGAACAAAAATACGAAATAGCGTAAGCACACGCTAACTGAGCCCTAAGTGAAGATGCTTTCACTTAGGGTTTTTTTGTTTACAACGATAACGACTTGTTCTCAGCAAAGAAACTATGCTTCAATAGCCACTTATTCCCAATGACGTTTATGGTACCTATGAAGTATAAAGCCGCAATATTTGATATGGATGGACTGTTACTTGATACAGAGCGAGTCTGCATGTCTATTTTTGAAGAAGCCTGTCAGGTCGTGAATGTGCCTTTTTTAAAGGATGTCTATCTTGACATTATAGGCCGCAATGCAGCCGGTATTGAACAGGTATTAAAGGCAGGATATGGCCCAGAACTCGACTACCCAACACTTCATGAGGCATGGCGTTCACGTTATAACGCCGTGGTCACGCAACAAGCCATTCCCGTCAAATCCGGAGTGGTTGAATTATTAACTTGGTTGACGCATAACCACATCCCTGTTGCCGTTGCCACATCAACTCGTCGAGAAATTGCGGAGATTAAGTTACGTCTCTCTGAGATCA
>JBQGON010000021.1:0-32586 GCA_052087065.1 Vibrio sp.
GTGGAATGACAATATGGCGAAAAATTAACTATTGACGCCATACTCGTTTGTTATGAATCAGCTCGTTGAAGCCCCGACTTCCCTAAATAAGTGTCGACACTACCTAATACATCATGGATTTTTGCAACTGCGTATTCAAAATCATGAACTTTGTTAGAGTCAACATCAGGAGCAGGCAATAGAGCATTGCCGTCATCAACAGACACAAGAATTGTCCGATGGATAAACGCTCCATCATAATAAAGCTCATGCCAGTAACTAGTAGCACGAGGGTGCAAAAAGCAATTAGCCCATTCTTCTCTAAAGTCCCTAGCTTGGATGCCATCTTCTGAGTATCTAGTTCGAAACCTTAACCTAGGATCTTCTTTTAGAAAAAACTCACTAGCTTCATGTGTCGATAAACCTTTCCAGTCATCTTTGTAATTTGTTGTGGGGATGAAAGCTAATAGTTCATCGTATGACATTTGTTTTATTGGCTTCCTATCTGGGTATAAATATTCTGCAATAGACGGAAACGCAAATGACAGAGAACTTAAAAGACTTAGAACGAAAGCCACAGGCTCAACATCCTTTCCTGCAATCCACACTAATCCAGTTGCAAGCGCTAAAGCGAACAAAACCCCACCAAACACTCGAATTGGATGGGAATACTCCTTTATCCACAAACAGAATATTTTTATATAAGGTCTAAATCTCAACTTTCCTCCTGATTCATAACGTATAGTTCAATTGCCGACAGCTGGCGCTAATTTTGGGAACCAAAATTCGTGACAGTAGGAGGTCAATTGGAACGTGTTGTTATGAGTTTTCCCACTCGTTTTTAACATCGTCTACCAATTTATCAGAATGCTCCAACCCCAAATCACTTAACAACAACTTCACAGCCATAACTGCTTGGTCAATATTTTCATACTCATCATATACATTTTCTAGCAATGTGTAGATAACAGGTTTGATTAATTCTTCCCATGTATATCTACTTACAATGCCATCTTCAATATCGAAAGTGATGTAATCTTTGTTATCGATATCATACGCATACTGTGTATAGCCGCCTGCATCTTCCCACAATGGCAATATGTTACCTAAGTTATATGCAGATTGTTCTTCATGATTTAAATAATAAAGAGTTGGACAGCAAAAATAGATGTCCAACGGTGAATTAAGAGCCCCGTCGATTACATCAATAAAAAATTTGGGGAACGATAGAGATCTAATTAATTCTTTTGCTTTTTCACGTGTAAGATAATTCATCGTTTTACTCTTTCGAACTCATAACGCCCGTAACACGCGCGAGCTTGCGAGTCGCAGTGCTTACGCTTGTTAAGCATTAGGCACCACTGAATCACGCCAAGACCCACCATTAACTTTTATCAAGTTACCTTCAGTATTTTCATGCCGAACTTTAAACAACTCCTTTACTTCAGGGTCTGTTAAAAACCCATTTACATTATTTTCATCAGAAAACTCTAATATTACCAGTGTATTAGGCTCCCAACTTCCTTCAATAATTTCGGGAACAACACCCTCTACTAGATACTTTGCCGAATACTTATCAAGGTACATTGGAATTTTTTCCACGTACTCTATAAAGCCATTCAAATCCTTAATTGTGAAATCCAAAACTAAATATGATTTCAAATCCTCTCCTTTCAAAATGCTTAACATTTTAATAGTGCGCATGCGCGTTTGCACATTTTTAAATTCACGCAAAAACTCTTTTAACTTTCTGAAGAATAATGCATTTTCACTCATATCCGAAAAATAAAAACTAGAAAAACGAGCATGCGCATTTACACATTTATCCACAGCCTGTTATTTCTGCTGCGGATATTCTTATTCATTGATACTAAAAGAATTTCTAAATTCGTGCTAGTACAAACGCGCACAGTTGAGATATTTAAACTGGCTAAACGCGCACAAAAGCAGGTTTTTGAAAAATAAACTGTATATCCATACAAAAATAGAAAGTTATAAGAAAGGGAAAAAAGGGTTTGTAGACTGTAAAATAGCGAATAAGAGTTGGGCAAAAGCCTAAAGCGGTTCCACTAATAACAACACACCCATAGCGCTGTGCCCGTCGATATCCATACATCCATCACTTTTATTGATAGAATTTATCAATACTATCCGTTATACCCGAGGCGGATTTTTTAGTTTACTGATCACTGACTCACACAATTACTGATAACAGGATGTTTTATGAAGCTTTTTATTGCCAATCAAAATTACTCGACTTGGTCGCTACGCGCTTGGTATCTCACGCAGCGCTTTAACGTAAACGTTAATATTCACAAATTGCAGTTAGGCTCAACGGAGTTTTATGCCGCGTTAAAACCGTTTGCGGCGAATAGTAAAGTCCCGCTGTTGGTTGATGGTGACCAGCCTATTTGGGGCTCACTCGCCATTATGGAATATCTCAATGACGCCTATTTAAATAACCAAGCTTGGCCTGCTAATCTCCTCGAACGGGCAAAAGCGCGAGCCATAAGCGGTGAAATGCACTCTGAGTTCACCGCATTACGCAGTGAAATGCCCATGAATTGCCGCGCGAAACGTCACTTAGTTCTTAGCGATGCTGCGCAACGAGATATTGCCCGTATCGATGCCTTATGGAGCGAGCAGATGGCACAATATCCACAGCAATGGTTATTTGGTGAGTGGTCGATTGCCGACGCCATGTTTGCGCCAGTGGCGCTGCGCTTTATGACCTATGGCATTGAATTATCCCCCGCTGCCGCGCAATATCAACAGCGCTTAATAAACGATAAGATGATGCAGCGTTGGCTTCAGGAAGCCTTGCAAGAAACGGAAATTGTCGCCGAAGATGAAGCTGGGGTGGATATCGCTTAGGCATAATTATACGTCATTCTGGGCCGCTTATGTTGCGTAAGGGCCCGTCTTAAGCTCACACCTAACCATCACCTTTATGCTTTAATATTATAAGCTTAACTAATGACCGCCGCGCTACTTTTAGGGTATATTCAATTTTACGCAATGCGCTGCTGGCGACGGTGCTCTGCTTAACGATTACCTAAGGAGAAAGGATGTCATCACAACAATGGAATGCCAAGCAATACCAACAAGACGCGAATTTTGTCTCGGATTTTGGTCGCTCAGTCAGTGATTTGCTGAATTCACAAGCCAATGAGGCCATTTTAGATTTAGGCTGTGGTACTGGTGAGCTTGCTGAACAGATCGCCCAATCTGGCGCTCAAGTATATGGCGTGGATGCCAGCGCCAGCCAGTATGGTGGAAACCATGCAGCAACGGGGTCTTCAAGCAGAAGTCATGAGTGGTGATGCCCTCACCTTTCCCGCGTCTTTTGATGCCGTGTTTAGTAATGCCGCGCTGCATTGGATGACGGATTATCAGGCGGTATTACGCGGCGTGAATAAGGCGTTAAAACCCAATGGCCGATTTGTCGCAGAATTTGGTGGCGCAGGGAATATTCAGGCGTTAACTACCGCCATGAAAGAGGTGGTTGCTACCAATCCAGAGATGGGCGACTTTCGTAACCCTTGGTACTTCCCAACCGCTGAAGAGTACCAAAAACAGCTTGAAGCGCATGGGTTTAAAGTCCATTCCATTGAACTGTTTGCGCGCCCTACGCCGTTAAAATCAGGCGTTGAGGCATGGCTAAAAATCTTCGCTAACCACATTATTTCGGGGATGCCTCCTGCTTTAGAAGAGACCTTCTTACGAGAAACCACACAGCGTGTTGAACCGCAGCTCTATTCGGCAGAGCAAGGCTGGGTTGCCGATTATGTCCGTTTGCGTTTTCATGCTGAAAAGGTTGCAGCGCTTACATAACAGCGCAATTCGTATCACGCCCTAATGCAATACAATGGCGTGATACGTTCTGCTTTCACCTGCAACCTCTCAAACAACTACCTCTCAAATAACTGGGGTCAGTGTAAAACGTTTCACTTCCCCTTCATGCTCGTCAATATAGTTGCCGATATACACCCCACCACTATTTTCAATCACACGCTGAGAGGCAGGATTACCAACCTGACAACTCACCATCACCGGCTCGGCGATCGCATGTTGTTGCACCCACTGCAATAACTGTGTCGCAATACCTTGCCCGCGCGCTAGGGCGTGTTTCATAACCAATATGCCCAATCACGTTATCGACATTCGGCGTACTCCCCCGTCGAACACGAATGGCACCGACGATACGGTCATCGCGCACAGCAAAATAGGTCGTACTCGGTAATCGACCATCCGCTAATGACTCCGTCCATTGTGAACGCTCGACCAAACGCTGCACATACCCACTTGGATCATCGGCAACGCCGTGATATTTCGTGATCCCCACATCAGCACATTCTTGCGCAAATTCAGCGATCATTGGCGCTAAACGTAAGTGCGCCGCGACTACATCCATATTAACTTCCTTTTTGATAAATCCATGTGTTGTTGTCTCAATTGCTGTCAATCAGTCATGACACTAGCTCAGCATATTCATCGTCTCGACGAACACCTATACACTCCTATCATTTCAGTCGCTTAGCAAGATTGCTAAAATCTGTTATGTTATTCATCTCGGTATAAGGTCTCACTTGACCTTGTCTCTATTCCCTATGGCGAGAAGCATCGCTCTCTTTGCGATACAATGACCATCTTGCCTATTTATGTTTATAGGATTTTTATATCATGGAACCGATCGATAGCGTACTACTCGTCTCAGGGACTCACGGCAATGAGCTTTCGGGTATCTATCTTCATCATTTAATTCAACAAGATTTGTATCATGCTCATCGCTCGTCGTTTACGGTTGAATCTATCTTGGCAAACCCGTTAGCAATAGAAAAAGGCGTACGTTATGTGGATCAAGATTTGAATCGTCAGTTCAGTCCACAAGCCATAACACAAGCAACACCATGTAACGAAGTAACCATTGCAAAACAACTGCGAGCAACCTACGCCAACCAACCACAACAAATGGTGATTGATTTACATAACACCACCAGCAATATGGGCGCGACACTTATCTTACTCTCAAGCTCGCCATACTATAAAAAAATGGGCGCCTACGTAAAACAACACATGCCTAATGCTTATATCCTGTTTGAAGACCAGATTACTTGGCACGAACAAGCGTATTTATGCAGCCTTGGTGACGCGGGCGTTATGATTGAAGTCGGCGCACAAGCCCATGGCGCGCTCCAATTCGATACGCTAGAACTGATGAAAACCATGCTCACCACCGTATTGGACTACATCGATCTTGCCAACCAAAATGCCCTGCCAGCCTTAAACCAAGACTACGACGGCTACTTCTATCTTGGCCACATGACGCTACCCGTTGATGAATCTGGTGTTCGCACCGCCATGGTACACCCCAACCTGAATGGCCGGGATTTTGAAGTATTGCGCCCAGGCGATCCCATATTCATCACACTCGCAGGTGACGATATCCTCTGGGATAAAGACGATGAGGTTTATCCGCATTTTATTAATGAAGCCGCGTATTGCCTCAGTCACGTGGCCATGGAGTTAGCCCATAAAAAGACGGTCTCAATGAGCTAAGCGTTAACCTTATTTGGCGGAGAAATGAGGTTCATTGATTGCTTAAATCGACACCAAGTTTCCCGCCATTGCTGCTTTTCCACTCATATTTGACACAAAAGACCTCATCTCTTACACAAGATCATCGTATTCTGTCATTACCGTAAACAAACTGTCATGAGAAATGCGTAAAGTACGTCTGCATTCAAGCATGGCGGGCTTAGCCATGCCACCGTTCTCATTTAGAAAGGCATGACACATTGACGAAACAGTTGCACAGTCTTGATCAAGCAATTATTAAATTGCTACAACAGCAAGGACTGATCAAAAAAGAAGCCGAAGCGCGTTTAAAACAAGAAGTGTATAAACTTGATGCGAGCGAAGTGGCTAAAATAAAAAATTACTCAACTCACTTTGGCTTACGCTCTCAAGATGCAATGATCAACGAAATTCTCGAATTACGTCGTGAAGCGATGTATCACCGCCTGCGGTCACTCGCGCCACTTCAGGCCATACCATCACGAGTCCGCAACCAACATTATCTTGAAAGCATGACGCACTAAAGCGGGCTTTTCATTCGCACTGTCCGCTTACATCAAGTAGTCATCACACACCGTCATGCTGTAGCGAGTTTGAGAATTCAGCAAACATGCACGCATTTGTTCACGGGCTTTAAGATATTTCTCGCCCGTAATAACATGGTTTTTCGCCCACAGTTCACGGTTTGGCCACTGTGCATAAGCAATGTAGACATCGGGATTATCCGTGCGATGCAAACGAGAACCATAACTGCCACATTGCAAGTAGATCCCCTCGGTGACTTGCCGCCATGCTTGACGAAATTCGCTGTGTCGATGGGCTTTTAAGGTAAATTCATAGACAGCAATAAACATCTCTCGTTGCGGGGCCTGCTGGCGATTCACACGCCGCATCTGCCAGCGCCGATACCCTTTTATGGCCCAATCCCTCACCGCGTGTTTTCTCCGTTTCACTGGCGTGAATCCGTCATCTTGATAGGTTTTTTTTAATAACTCAGGAATATAATCTTGATAGTTCAGCATGGCGCTTCCTTTTATCCACTTAACTACACACACAAAGTATCCATTCGGCGCATTGGTTGTTGCTGGCGCCTTTGGTATTGAGTATGCTAATTCCTCAAGTTAACTTGAGGTCAAGGATTTTTTTAAGGAATAATCAATGGATATGAGCGTGGGAGAAGTCGCGAAACGCGCAGGTGTCAGTGTCGCGACTCTGCACTTTTATGAAGAAAAAGGACTGATTTTCAGCACCCGTAATGCAGGCAATCAACGGCGCTATCAGCGCACAATATTACGCAGAATCGCGGTGATCAAAGCCGCTCAACAAGTCGGATTAACCTTGCAAGAGATCGTCGAGGCGTTAGAGATACTGCCAAACAATCAGGCCCCGACCACCGAGCAATGGCAGGCGCTAAGTCAAGCTTGGCATGCGTTACTTGAAGAGCGGATTATCAGTTTAAAAATGATGCAAGACCAACTCGGCAGCTGTATTAATTGCGGTTGCTTATCACTCGAACACTGTGCCCTTTACAATCCAAATGATAGTAAGGGCATTGATAAACCAGGCGCTCGGCTTATCCATCATCAAAAGCGATAAGCCACCTAAAAAAGCCAGACGTTATCAGAACTCATGATTGACGCGTGCTAACAAAGTGATTAATTGCTGCTGCTCATCGTGACTGAAACTTTTAGTGAGCTCATGCGTTAACGCGAGATGGAAACGATTGTGATGTTGATATATCTCCAGCCCAGAGTCGGTGAGTTCAACCACAATCGAACGGCGGTCCTCTTCACTGTATTGACGAGTCAACAAAGCTAATTTAACGAGCTTATCAACTTGTACGGTCAAGGTGCCAGTGGTGATACCTAAATGATGTGCCAACGCTTTCATATTCATTGCACCGTGATTACCCAGTGCTTCTAGCGTATGGATTTGCGCAAGCGAATAATCAGATTCACGTACCACGGCGGCCTCCCACGAGGCCATTTTATCGTAGAACTCAGTTAATACATGACTTAATGACTCGATCGATGACATACTTATCTCCTAGCTAGGGTTAACTTCAACCACAAGATGTTCAATCTTATCAAACTCTTGTAATCGTTGTTTAAAGTATGCAGGTTGTCGAGCTTGCGCATCTTGCAACACCAATGTCGCACAGAAATGATCAGCGCTAACTTTCCAAATATGAATATCTTTAATCGCCACACCTTCAGATTCTAACACGTCGACAATATTCACTTCATATTGTGACTCTATCGCTTGGTCCAATAACACTGGGGCTGTTTGCTTCATTAATCCCCACGCCCACTTACTGATGACGATACTACCGATAACTCCCATCATAGGGTCAAGCCAAATCCAACCAACATATTTACCCATGATCAACGCACCAATCGCTAAAATCGATGTCAGAGCATCGGTCAGCACATGAATATAGGCTGCTTTTAAATTATGGTCATGATGACCGTGCTGGTGGTCATGTTCATGTTCATGTTCATGTTCATGGCCATGATGATGGTGGTCGTGGTCTTGCAGCAACACCATGCTTAATGCATTGACAATCAAACCAAGCACCGCCACAAAAATCGCTTCATTGAATTCGATGGCCACCGGATTGACGAAACGATCCACCGATTCCAGTGCCATACCCAGCGCGACAATCCCTAACACCAAAGCGCTGGTGTAGCCTCCTAATACTCCCACCTTACCAGTGCCATAGGAATATTTGCCACTATACTGATGCTTGCGTGCATATCGATACGTAAATAAAGTAATGCAAAATGCCGCGGCATGGATCCCCATATGCCAACCATCCGCTAACAGCGCCATCGAGCCGTAGATTGAACCCGCCCCAATTTCTAATACCATCATGACAAAGGTCAACGCCAATACATAGCGCGTTTTTTTCTCATTCTCAGCATTAAAATAGGAAAACGTCTCTATTTTTTTACAATCAGGTATCTTCATAGCCAATTACTTTGATTATCAAATAATAGTTAAGGCTAGATTATTCGATAATCAAAGTAAATATCCAGATGATGATTTAGTCATCCATACATGAACCAGAGACGAGCGCTAGCCTCTAAGATCAATAAAACGAAGCGCGGCTGAACATCTATTCAGCCGCGCTTCATGCAACGTGAGTGAGGTCCATCCTGTCCTCACTCACCACGGATTGACTCATGAAATCAGTCATGCACCTACATGAAAAACCCTACATTAGCGTTTATTCATCGTGCTTTGCTAACGACGTCTCCTTCACTTTTATAGGCTTCATCATGAGTAAACTCGGCTGCTTAATCCATTTTACCAATGTAGCGGTGCAACATAGAATGATGAGAGTGGCAGGTAAACCACCTAAATTAGAGAGCGATTTTACGCCTTTTATTCCCACAGTACTGACCATCACCCAGGCCACTAAGCCGATAATACAACCCCACAGCACTTTAATTCCCACTCCATTACTTTCTAGAGAATCGGCATTAAAATCTTTCATACATAGGTCACCAATCGCATCAGTACTTGAGTCAGCGGCCGTTACGTAAGAAACAAAGGCAATAAATACCAAAATAAAGGAGGTTAACAACCCGAAAGGTAACTCACCAAAAATATGATAAAGCAATTGCTCGATACCACTCGCATTCAGAATCGCGTACAACCCACCTTGAGTCGTTTGATCCATATAGATTGCAGTTCCAGCAAAAACTGAGATCCAAAATAGAATGAAAGCACTCGGATAAACCACATTCATTAAGATAAACTCTCTTACCGTGTAACCTCGCGCTATTTTACCTAAGAACATGGCTGTAATCGGTGCCCATGCAAACCAGACAGCCCAATAGAACACACTCCATGACTGCGGCCAAGGATCCGCCGCCGCTTGCCCCGTAAACAGGCTTAACCGAAAGAAATTCTCTAAATACGCACCAAGTCCTTCAACACCAATGCCAAGAATATATTGGGTCGGCCCTGCGACTAAAACAAACACTAGCAATACAATGAGCAACCAAAAGTTGACCATGGATAGACGCGCAATCCCTTTTATTAATCCGCGTGTGGCAGAAAATACAAACACCGCCACAATAGTCAAAATAACCAGTCCAAGCGTCAACGGTGTTCTCTCCATAGGAATAAATTGACTAATTCCCCCAACCAAAGTCAGCGCGCCAGTCCCTAATGAGGACGCCATGCCGACAACGAGTGAATATAACGCCAGAGCATCAATAACATCGCCTTTTTTACCCGTAACCCAACGACCAAATACCGGCTTTAACGAACTACTGATCGAATAAGGCATTTTTAAGTTATAAAAAGCCAGGGCAAAAATCAGTGCTGGTATCGCATAGATGGCATAAGGTGTCGGGCCCCAGTGCAAAAACATCGCCGCAAAAGAAAACAGTACGGCATCTGGGCTATTTGGCTGGATGTGTAAGCTCTCTGGTGGGGTATGTAAATGATAGAGAGGCTCCGCTGTGGTCCAAAATAATACCCCGACAGCCAAGGTCGTACACAACACAATCATAAACCAGCGAACTTTATTAACCCGCGGGGTGGCGTGCTCTCCGCCAATCTTAACCTTGCCGAGTTTCGAGCCATAGGTCACACATACAAGACCTAGCAAATAAAAACTGCCGAGACTAAACAACCAAGAAAAGTGCGTAAGAACAAAGCTATTAGCGACGCTCATCGCATGTAAAAACAGTTTTAGATCAACCAAACTAAACACTAAAGCGCTAATCAAAATCAGAAAAGTCGGAAAAAAAACTAGCGGTCGAATCGTTTTAAACATATCAATATTCCTTTATTTAATTAAACACCCGTTCGTTCAATGGTCTCCTTGAACTCTTTTTCAAAAATAACCTGCTCCCCTTCCAATGCTTGCCACCGCGCCGTGATGTAGAAGTAATCATAATCACAGTGCATATGATAATGAGCGGTGAGTCCTGTCCACCAGCCGTCACGTCCCATATCAAGTTCATAGAACAGTTCTGATTCTGCAGTCAAAGGATCGTCGGGGTGAATGGTTTGAAACTGCTTCATCCGCATATCAATCTCAGTCTGACAAGAGTTAAAATGTTGTCGTCCAAAATCATCACGAGTTTCTAAACAGACCAGCCCGGTTTTATAATCATGGTGGACCATGCGTTGGCTATCATAAGCACGTAAACTTTCACCGTCATAGCTCACTGGTTTGTCATAGACGGGCGGTTCAAATTCTGTTTCCCATGTCTCTCGATAAGGGACTTCAATCATGCTTTTAGCTGGGTTAAGCGTCAGTGTCGCGTGATCAGCCGATGGCCAGATTAAAGGCCAATAAGCCGTCGATATGGAAATGCGCAACCGATGACCTTGCGGCACTTTATAAGCAACATGCTTGAGCGCCACCTCGACGGAATACCAAGTATCTGGGTCAAGTTGAGTAAATGTGGCGTGATTATCACTATGGTTAAGATTGAGCACCCCGACACTAATACGTGTCGATGAGCCATCAGGATGAACATCGCATACTCGGACAGCCACTTGCGCGGTCGGCTTATCACTGCGAAGTGACAGCGTCGCGACCACCTGACCGGCTAGTGCGAGATCTTCAGTTAACGGTAACGTATCGAATGTTAGCGAGCCTGCATCATCGGCGCGTTGATCTGCTGGCTGCTCCATATCTTGACGAATTCCCACACATAATCGCCCGCCATTGAGCCCCGTAGTCTGAGGCGAACTCACTGACAATAGTGGCGCAGCTGGGTTGGCCGTTGTAGACAACTGCTTTTCATTCAAGAAATAACGCTGAGAACAGGTATTTGGGGAAGGCCAGCAGGGCTCACTGATCCACTGCCCAGGACGGTGTGCATAATCGGTTTGCGCACGCACGCTGTCTTGCAGGTAGTAACTGAGCGCTGGCTCCGTATCGATACCATTCTCAATCCCTTTTAACCAGCGGTCCCACCAGCGTACCGATTCTTTTACATAGTCCATTTTAGGATTGGGATAAGCAATGTTTGGGTACTTATGTGCCCATGGCCCAACAAGCCCTCGACACGGCACAGATAAGTTTTTCAATAGACTAAATACGGTATCGCGATAGTTATCGGCCCACCCACTCATGGCATACACTGGGACTTTAATCGCCGAGTAGTCTTCGCACACTGAAGCGTGCTGCCAATACTCATTGCGCAGTTGTTCGGTCAACCACGGTTTCGCCAATAATGGCATACGCTCAAGGCGCTCAAGCCATTGGGCCTTCCAATCCTCTCCCACTAATGCTTTATCAGGCGCTCTGCCCTGCGCATATGCCCAAAAAAAAGAGGCCCAGTCTAAGTTGTCATTGAGTAGGCATCCTCCCATGTAGTGCACATCATCACGGTACCGATCATCGGTAGAACATTGGGTAATAATGGCTTTAAGTTCAGGTGGATTTAAGGCAGCGATCTGCAAGGAGTTAAAACCGCCCCAAGAAATACCGACCATTCCGACATTACCATCACACCAAGGTTGTTTGGCAATCCATGCAAGAACGTCTTTGCCATCTTGCAGCTCTTGCGCGGTATATTCGTCACTCATATGACCGTCTGATTCACCGCAGCCGCGTAAATCAACACGAATACACGCATAACCATGGGCCGCCGTTTCTGGCATGGTAATTTCGTCACGTACAATCGTGCCATCATTTTTACGATAGGGTAAGAATTCTAAAATAGCGGGGACGGGTTCACTTGATGCGTTCTTAGGCATCCAAGCCCGATACGCGAGCTGTGTCCCATCGGGCAACGGTAGCATTGCGTGATGGATTTCGACGATATCATTCATCATAAGGGTCCCTTTAATAGAAAAGATGCGTTCTATATTAGGGAGCAAGGTTTGTAAGTAAAATTCTATTTTGTTAGTATCCTTTGAACTAAAAGTTCAAGGATGAGCATGCCAATACTCAATAGAACCATTCCATCATTAAGTGGGTTAATACTTTTTGAAGCGTCAGCTCGGTTAGGCACCTTCACTCGTGCCGCTGAAGAGCGCTGTGTCACACCGACGGCTGTTGCTAAGCAAATCAAACAGTTAGAAGGTTTTTTGAACACTCGCTTGTTTGAAAGAAAACAGCAAGGATTAGAGCTGACCACAGCTGGTTATGAATACTTAGAGCAAGTGTCACACGCATTGACCATTTTATCTGACGCCGGCCACCAACAACAAAATAAGCAACGTCCGACGTCATTACAGTTAGAAGTGGGAGGCTGTTTTTCTCATTTCTGGCTATTACCTCGCTTGGATGATTTCCGCTCAAGCCATGATGATATTGTGATCAATATAACCATCAATAATGACAGTCAAATCCATGAGCAGCCATTATCCACATCTGATATCTCGTTCTATTACGCGCCTATCGAAGCCGTTCATCAAAATCATTACCTGTTATTTAAAGAACGTATGCTATTAGTGTGCAGCCCTGGCTTTCTAGAGAAACGTCCAGAGTGTCAAGATCTCAATACCTTATGGCAGCAGCCTTTATTAGGTTTAAGGAAAGCCTTAGAGTTTTGGGAAGATTGGACATCTTGGGCTTGTCACGCGGGCATTGAATATCAAAACCCGGCCAACATCATGCTGATGGATGATCAGATTTCGATTATTCAAGCCGCGTTAAATGATGCGGGTATTGCCTTAGCTTGGGATTGGCATGTACAAAGCCTGCTCGACGAAGGACAACTGATCGCTCTAACACCACCGATTGAATGCCATGATAATGCTTTTTTTCTCGCCTATAGCGATAACGCTAACCGCAAAGGCAGTGATACCTTCATTCGTTGGGTGCTCAGCCAAGTGGATTAATCCTCCTGATTTCGCCAATCTCAACCACATGTACCCTTAATAATAACGCCAGTCACACGCTGGCTTTATCTCATTGTTGGCTATGGTTGAGTAATGCAAAAATCTCTAGAGTAACGAACATGGCTCGGCTTAAGATAAAGTGATAAACACTTTTTATTATCCAAACTATGTTTGGCTAAATCGATGAGTGCGTCCTAGTTTTCAAAGCCTAAATGTTCCCAAGCTGCTGGCTTTTAGCAAGTTGAATCATATTATCGAGCATGGGATTTTGCGTGCCTTTTTTCCAAAC
Source organism: Vibrio sp. (assembly GCA_052087065.1). Classification (GTDB taxonomy): domain Bacteria; phylum Pseudomonadota; class Gammaproteobacteria; order Enterobacterales; family Vibrionaceae; genus Vibrio. Next base: position 13,667 of record JBQGON010000021.1, read on the forward strand.
GAGTTTCAAATCTAGCGGCAATGCCTGTAAATCCTCGAGTTCCAATATGCTCACGCCGACCATCGATTCAGACACCGTGGAACGGGGAACAATCGTCCCCCCGACGCCAGAAGCGACAATCGCGAGCATGGTCATACTGTCATTGCCCGTTTCAACGATCTTAGGGGTAAAGTCGCACTGATAAAAATATTGCGCCAATTGCTCATAATAATTCGGGCTATTTTCTTTGTCGAACCACACAAAATCGTAGTCACACAAATCACGTAATAAACGCGGCGGATGAATCAGAATGGGCGATCCATCAGGCACCACAAATACAAGATGATCACGATATAAGGTTAAACGTTCGAACTGCGGATCGTCGGGAGGAAATATGACCACCCCCATATCAATATGGTCGTCGCGCAGCGCCACCATTTGTGGCCCAGACAACATCGTATTGAGCTTTAGCATCACGTTCGGATAACGCTCACGAAACGCTTTCAACAATACACTTAGCTCTTCAACCCACAACAACATGATCGTCGTGCCGACGCGTAGTTCTCCGAGCATCCCCTGCTCGGTACGTACCGCTTTATTTTTTGCCTCGTCGAGATCAACCAGTAACTTCTCCGCCTCTTTGAGAAATACTTTTCCGGCACTGGTCATGGCGACACCGCGCGCGGTCCTAGTGAGTAACTCGACCCCGACAGAAGCTTCTAACGCCTGGATCTGCCGAGTGAGCGCTGGTTGAGCAATATGAATCTTGCGTGAAGCCGCTGACAACGACAGTTCATTAGCAACCGCAATAAAATAACGAATCTGACGAATTTCCATAGTCTCTCTCTTCATCCATGCCCAAACGGTATAGGTTCTACACCTATTTGATATTTTCCTTATAGCCTAGGGAATGTAACACTCAAATTAGCAACATAATACCGCACCGGATTATGTCAGGAGAAATAACCGCACTACAAGGATGTCAGTATGGACACATTTTTTACCGATCAGCACGCCTCATTAACCGCATTACGCCGCGAGATCCACCAACACCCTGAGCTTGGGTTTGAAGAATTCCACACAGCACAACGAGTCAAAAGCCTGCTGACTGAATTAGACATTCCGTTTGTCGATAACATCGGTCAAACCGGTATTGTCGCTACCGTCTCAGGTAACCTTCCTGATAATGGACGCCGTATCGGATTACGCGCCGATATGGATGCGCTGCCGCTACAAGAAAAGAATCAGCACGATCACGCTTCCAAAATCGATGGCTGCATGCACGCCTGTGGCCATGATGGACACACCACCATTTTAGTCGGCGTCGCTCAATACTTAGCCAAACATCGTGACTTTGCGGGCACGATTTATTTAATTTTCCAACCTGCTGAAGAAGGTCGTGGCGGCGGTGACCAGATGGTCAAAGATGGTTTATTTACGCGCTTTCCGATGGATGAGATCTATGGCTTGCACAATTGGCCCTATCTGGCGGCGGGCAAAATCGCTGTCCTCGATGGCCCAGCCATGGCGGCGGGTGATCGCCTTTCCATTTCCATTCGAGGATTAGGTGGGCACGGCGGCGCAACACCACATCTCACCATCGACCCACTGCGCATTAGTGCGGACTTAATTACCACGCTGCACACCATCATAGGCCGTGAAATTGCTCCTCTAGATCAAGCGGTTCTTAGCTTATGCGCTATCCAATCGGGTGATATGAATGCCTTTAATGTGATACCTGATACCGCTGAAATCATCGGTACCGTCAGAACATTTAAACCAGAAATACAAGATCAAATGGAAGCGGCGATCAAACGCATCTGTACTGGAGTAGCGGCAACCTATGGTGCAGAGATCAGCGTCGACTACGAACGTATTATTCCAGCCACGATCAATACACCAGCCTGTGCTCAGTTTGTGCGTGACACCATTGAAGCGCATTTTGAACTCGGAACTTTGGATACCGACACACCGCCCACTTTCGGTGGTGAAGATTTTTCTTTCATGCTCAATGAAGTCCCTGGCGCGTATATCTTCTTGGGCAGTGCGCGTCATGCCGATGACGAACCGTTGCACAGCCCACATTTTGATTTTAACGATGCCGTTATTCCAACTGGCGCCAAACTCCTAACGATGACCGCATTGAACGCACTCAAACGTTAATCTAACGCGCCAGTAAGGCGCACATTAAACCTTAAAACAGTTCATTTAATGGAGGGACCCATGAAGAACCGTAAATACCCGATGCACCCAGCAATGATGGTGTACTTTTTAATTTGCGCTCTGGCGATGATTTGGCCAGGCGCAACACTCGCTAACCACATTGAACCGATGATCATTGGCTTGCCTTTTTACCTCTTCTGGTATTTTGCTTGGCTATTAGTCACCTTTGTCGGACTAATTATTTGCTACCAGATCGAAAACGATGAGGAGGATCAAGCATGAGCAGCTCTTCTCTCGTTATCACTGGGATCACCGTTGTTTATCTCATCGTTATTCTATGTGTCGGGCTTTCGGCAAAACGCGGGCAAAAATCGACCTTAGAAAATTACGTCGCCGGTGGCCGCAGTGTCGGTTTTATCGTGTTGTTTTTTATTTTTGGTGCGGAATGTTTTTCTGCCTCCGCGTTTTTAGGCACGCCAGGCTGGGCCTACAGTAAAGGCATGCCAGTGTTATATATTGTTGCCTACCTAACGCTAGGAGTCGTGGTTTGGTGGCTAATGGGCCCCAAAATCGCCAATTCCGGACGTAAAAAAGGCTTGCTGACCCAAGCCGAGTTTTTCACGGCGCGCTATCCTAATAAACTCTTAGGGGTGTTTATTGGCATTATTAGTTTGGCAGCCATGATCCCTTATCTGACAGTACAAATTGCTGGCGCAGGGATGCTCTTTCACAGTGCCACGGGCGGTGCCGTACCGTTTTGGCTCGGCGCACTTATTGCAACTACGGTTGTCGCGATTTATGTATTTGTCAGTGGACTTAGCGGCATCGGTTGGACCAACTTGCTACAAGGCGTCATGATGGTGTGCATTGCATGGTATCTCGGTTTAGCCACCCCAGAGCATTTTTTTGGTGGTGTTGGTGAGATGTTTGCGCAGATTAAAGAGAAAGCCCCCGAGTATCTGACCATGCCCGGTGCGACAGGAATGGGTTGGGGTGCGTACACCACCGCCATTTTAGTCAGCTCGCTTGGTATCGTTATGTGGCCGCATATCTTTATGAAATTCTACACGGCGGAGAGTAGCAAAACGTTAAAACGGGTATTTGTGTTCTACCCGCTATACGGACTTATCATGCTCCCACTGATTTTTATTGGCTTTACTGGCGTATTAGTCTTCCAAGGTGAACCACTTGCCAAAGCAGATGATGTCTTATTGGAATTAGTGGTCAACCGAGTCGGATTTTCCGATTGGGTGATTGGTATTGTGCTCTCCGGCGCGTTAGCGGCTGCGATGTCCACCGCCTCGAACTTAGCGCATACCAGTGCATCGATTTTCTCACGGGATATTCTCTACCCAATGCCGATGTTTAAAAACATGAATGAGAAACAGATGCTACTGCTCACACGCCTTGGTGTGATTGTGGTATCGCTCTTGGCTTACGCGCTCGCCATGGCAAAAATACCCACATTAGCTGCGCTACTCTTAGCCGCTTATGGGATAATCGTTCAGCTCTTTCCGATGCTGGTTGGCGCGTTATGGTGGAAAAAAGCCACCACGCCCGCCGCGGTCACAGGGTTGATTATTGGCTCGGTGCTAACGTTATATTTTCAATTATTCGGGCATAGTCCATTTGATTGGAATGGCGGATTTGTTGGGCTGATTGCTAACAGCATCGTGTTTATCGCCGCCAGTTTGTATAAGCCCGCCACGGCCGAGCAAACCGCTGAAGCGTAATACACATCCGTTAAATAAAATAAGGGCGGTTCATTTGAACTCGCCCTTATTATTCTCCGCTAGATCATTGCGACTATAGCCAACCTTTGCGTTTGAAGTACCAATACGGGGCGAAGCCGGAGGCAAGCATCAAACCGAGGGCAAAGGGGTAACCGCCACTCCAAGCCAATTCCGGCATAAAATGAAAGTTCATACCGTAAATACTCGCAATCACCGTTGGGGGTAAAAATACCACAGAGGCGATAGAGAAGATTTTGATGATTTGGTTTTGTTCGATATTAATGAAGCCTTGGGTCGAATCCATTAAGAAGTTGATTTTATCGAATAAAAATGTGGTATGAGACATCAACGCTTCAATATCGTGCCCCACTTCGGTAAAGGTTTCACGGTGCTCATTACGCGATTTTAAATTCCGTAATAAGAACGAAATGGTTCGCTGAGTATCCATTAAACATAAGCGAATTTTACCATTACTGTCTTCTAAACGAGCGAGCTGACTAATGCTATCTTCAAGATCCGCATCGTCCCGTTCAAGGACATCGTGACTGACTTTCTCTAACTGGCGATGAATATCTTCTAAAACATCGGCATGGTTTTCGACTTTTTGCTCAAATAACGTGACCAACAAACTATCCACATCATTGCAATAAATCTGACCGCGACGCGCACGCAATCGCATTAAACGAAAATCCGCCACATCACCATCACGAATGGTAATTAAGCGTTTTTTCTGCAAGATACACGCGACCGTTACCGAGTTATGACGGCCCTCTGAGGGCGATAAAAATAACGAGTGCACATGGATACCAGATTGGTCAATGAAACACCGCGCTGAGGTTTCAATTTCGTCCACATCGTTCGACTCAGGGAGTTCCATACTCCATAACGAGCTGATTAAATACCGCTCTTCATCGGTGGGGTCATGTGCATCAATCCACTCTGCTTGTGCGACAAATTCACGTAAATCACTGTACTCATCGGTTGGCATTGCGGTAATCACGCCCTGCTCGATTCTAAAAAATCGCAGCATCTGATACTCCTCTACTTGAACACGAGTCGACTCGTTTTTAATTGCTATGCTTTTTTTCTGTCCTTTATTTTATCCTGCCATTAAGACAGCGGGCTTTCACTTACATGAAAGCCCGCTTCCTTGTCTTATGGTTTAGTATACAGGATTTTTTAATCAAGAGGATACTGAGGGCGGAACAGGTGAAACTCAGTCAACTCGTTGATACCAAAATACGCGGAAGGGCCACCCGCACGCATTACTGGTTGCGCTTTCACCGTTTGGAAGACACCATCTTCTTCGAGTAAGGATTTATCAATATGCACGCCCACGACTTCACCGAGGACTAACCAGTTATCGAGCGCATCCTCGCTCGCATCTTGTAATTGGATTAACTGGGTCAGTTTACATTCAAATGATACGGGCGCCTCTGCAACACGCGCCACGTTGACTAACTTCGACTCCACGGCTGTTAACCCACTATGTTCAAACTCGGAAACATCCGACGGTACAGGCGCGCAGCTTTGATTCATTTTTTCAGCCAATGTCCGCGTGGTCATGTTCCAACAAAACTCACCGGTTTCTTGGATATTGCGTACGCTGTCTTTCCAGCCAACACTCGCGAAGCCAATGATTGGCGGCGTATTAGCAAATGCATTGAAAAAACTATAAGGCGCGAGGTTATCCACCCCTTCTAGCGATCGAGATGAGATCCAGCCAATCGGTCGTGGGGCGATGATCGCTTTAAACGGGTCATGCGCTAAACCATGCCCCTGCTGTGGTTCATAAAAATGACTTTGGTGCGACATCAAAAGCTCCTTTGTTGCTCTCATTACGATGTAAATATTGATGTCATCTTAACACTCACGTTAAACAGGTAAACAAGAAAAGCCCGAGGGTATAGACGGCCATGAATGGGCGCATTGTGACAAACTGCTTTCGAGATAAGCTATTCTACCGTTATACTAATGAGGAATGTTTCCACCAATAAGCAAGGGCTGTGCATGACCACAACAATCGCGTTAGACCAACTTCCTAAAGATCCGACTGAACGAATGAATCTGTTTTTTAAAGCGGTCACGACCGATCATAAAATTTGGTTATTGATCGACGAACACGGCAGCGTCCTGCTCTCAGCCGAAGATGAAGATTGCGTCCCGGTATGGCCAAGCCATGATTATGCAGCGCAATGGGCAACCGATGAATGGGAAGGCTTTACGCCAGAGCCGATTTCAGTCGCCAAATGGAAAAGCCGCTGGACAACCGGATTAGAAGACGACGAGCTGTCAATCATCGTTTTTCCCGATCAGGAAGGAGAAGGCATCGTGCTTTATCCCGATGAATTTGAATTTGAAATGCAAAAACGCGAAGCAAAACGTCGTTAATTTTGGGCTTCACATGAATCAATAAAAAAATCCCGCTCAAATACTCTGTATTGCGCGGGATTTTTTCTGATTCCCTATGATGACGATGGCAATAGACAATAAGCAATCACTGAGATTACGGTTTCAAGCGATAGATAGCCGCCACATTGCGTGCGGTCAGTTCAATATTGTGCTTGGCTTCTTGCAATGCCGTTGGTAAATCAACCGCACCATTGACCACCGAAAAAACCGCATCAATGCCATAATCATGCACGACGTCGCAATCGTGCGAAAGACTGCCGGCAATACCTATCACGGGGCAATCATACTGTTTCGCAACGCGTGCCACACCAGCTGGGGTTTTGCCGTAAATAGTTTGACTATCAATACGCCCTTCCCCGGTGATGACTAAATTGGCATCCGCCACTTGCGAGCGTAAATCTACCGCATCCATCACGATGTCGATGCCGGGACGCAGATTCGCTTGCAATAATCCCAGCAATGCAGCGCCTAACCCACCGGCAGCGCCTGCACCCGCAATATCTTTCACATCGCATCCCAAATCGCCCTGCATCACCGCGGCTAAATGTGCCAAGTTATGATCAAGTTTGGCCACCATCTCCGGTGTCGCACCTTTCTGCGGACCAAAAACGTGAGACGCGCCGGCCGGTCCACATAATGGATTATCCACATCACACGCCACTTCCAACTGAACCGTCGCCAAGCGGGAATCAAGACCGGACCTATCAATCCGAGCTAACCCATGTAATGCGCCGCCTCCGTAGGCTAGCTCACGGCCATGATGATCGAGCATTTTGATACCAAGCGCCTGAGCCATGCCTACCCCACCATCATTGGTCGCACTGCCACCAATACCAATGATGATATGTTGTACCCCTTGATCAAGCACGGCGGTAATGAGTTCCCCTGTGCCATAAGTTGTCGTCACCAGCGGGTTACGCTGTTCAGATGGCACATGATGCAAGCCAGAGGCAGCGGCCATCTCAATCACAGCGGTATTGCCATCGCCCAGCAGCCCATAAAACGCCTCGACTGGTTGACCAAGTGGCCCGGTTACAGAGCAATCAATGATTTTTCCGCCAGTGGCATCCACCAGCGATTGAACCGTTCCCTCACCGCCATCAGCCATCGGTAACTTTACATAATCCGCATCAGGGAAAATGTGTGTAAACCCTGACTCAATCGCCGCGGCAACCCCCAGCGCGGTCAAGCTTTCTTTATAAGAATCCGGCGCAATTACAATTTTCATATCCACTCCTCTGGATTAAACAAACCACCCAAACACACCAAAAATCATCACAGACATAAACGCGATCGTCAGACCCACTGCCGATTCGTAGGGGATCAATTTCAAACGCTCACGAATATCCATGTGTACCGCACCGCCAGTTGAGTGGAAAAAACTGCCATGTGGCATATGATCAAACACCGTCGCACCTGAATGAATCATCGCTGCGCCCGCTAAGGCGGGAACACCCAGATCCAAAATAGTTTGACTAAATACGTTCGATGCGACCGCAGTACCTGCTGTGGTTGACGCTGTGGCTAACGACATCATCGCACCAGAAAATGGAGCAAGCAAATAAGACGGCAATCCCGATGCCGTCAACAGATCAATCAAACCATCTTTAAAACGAGAGTGCGCGATAATCCCCGCCAGCGTCCCCGTGCCTAATAACATCACAGCAACAGGAGTCTGCGGCTTAGTCCAGAAACGGCGAACTGGCTCGTCTGTTTAACGCGGCCCATCGCTATCGCTCCTATCAAACCACCCAAAGGCAGAGCAATCAGAGGGTCGACATTCATGCTCGCAATCGGTCGCAACGCTAAGAGTGCAATGGCCACCAGCGGCGCAACCATAGCGGCCCCAAAAGACGGTAGGGTTGAGTAGTCCACGGCAACCACTTCGTGTTGCTGAACCAGGCTACCTTTATTGACTAGACGTTTCGCTATCCAATAAGCCATCACAACACCACATAAGCCAGGGAGCACCCCGGCGGCCATGACAGATGTTAACGGAATATGGAAAGCATCGGCATCGGCAATCGCATTCGGATTCGGTGACATCACATTACCCGCTTTTCCGCCGCCTATCATCGCTAACAAAATTGCGGTTTTTGACAAATTCGCTCGGTGACCAATCGCGAGTGCAATCGGCGCGACGGTAATCACTGACACATCCACAAACACACCCACCGCGGTCAGAATCATGGTCGCTAAGGCTAAAGCGAGCAGAGCGCGTGTTTCACCGGTCTTTTTTACGATGGTTTCAGCAATTGCTGTGGCGGCGCCAGATTCAATCAGCACACCCGCTAATACGCCTGCCGCGAGAATACGTAACACCGAGGTCACGATGCCCTGCGCCCCACCAATCATTAACTGAACCGTATCGGTCAGTGATACGCCCCCAACCACACCACCGATGAGCGCGCCGATCATCATGCCATACGCCGGTGGAACACGTTTCAAAATTAGACCAATAGCAATGATGAGAGCAATTAACGCCCCCAGAGTAGACACTTCACTCATGATAAATTTCCGCCAACAACATAGATAGAAAACAAAAAAGATCAAAAGATTAACACTGTAAACTCGGTGCTGAACACGGCATTACTGCCTCGATGTTCTGAGGTTAGGAGTACATCACTATTTTTTATAAAAAACGAACAAATAGGCAACAATGCCTTCGTGGTGGGCGGGAACGAAAAAGCGGATATCTCGGTAATGATAAACCGTAAGAAAGATAGCCATTGAGCGAGCGATAAGTTTACCGCCTTATTGATACGCTTAGCGGGAAATAACCATTAAGCCCATTCAGTCGTAGCACTTCGCGCGTGTTCGATCAATAATCTGCACCTATGTGAGTCGCTTACTGGCTCCATTTTAAAACAGAACAGAAGAAGAACGACAACAATGACAACAGATTCCACGGTCATTATCGGCCTATATAACCCGAAAAGTCCTGCCAATGTTGGGGCGGTAATGCGGGCAGCAGGCTGTTACGATGCCACACAAGTTCGTTATAACGGCGTACGCTATAATCGTGCGATTAAATTGCAAACCGATACCAAAAAAGTTAAATCTCGCATTGAGTTGCTAAACAGCGAAGACCTTACCGCCAACCTGAGCGAAGAGGTCCAAATCGTCTGTGTTGAGTTGGCCGTGGGCGCGACCGCATTACCAGACTTTACCCACCCCAAGCATGCCATTTATGTCTTTGGGCCAGAAGATGGTTCCTTACCACAATCGGTGGTTGATCAAGCCGATCACGTGGTGTACGTGCCTACGAATGGCTGCATGAACCTTGCCGCGACCACCAATGTCGTGCTTTACGATAGGCTAGCGAAAACCGTAGGTGAGATTGACGATCAGCAACAAGTCATTGCCAATCGTGATAATAAAAATCGCTTGAAGGTCAAATCACGCACTTAACCCTACATCAACCCAGCCTATGTAACCCAAACCATGTGGCGATAAGAAGGCCAAGCCCCGCCTATATCAGGCCTTCTTATTCCGCAACGATACGGCTCAACCAAGCGACAGTTACCGCCACTCAACAGCCCTTCTCACCGATGCATTCACACAGTACCTATTTCTCTTGCAATCATGGTCTTGAGCGCTAAAAAACGCTGACCTGACAGCTAACCACCTGTCTTGTTTAATAAAAAACATTATCACTTTTTGTATATATAGCCCTCATTTATGCTCATTTTCATGTTGAGCAATCCTCGTATGATGATTTCACACCGCTACACAACGTAGCGTTATATCCCTCATACAAAGAAGGTGTCTTATGTCGACAAAACAGTGGACCACCAAACGCGATGAAAAACGGGCACGTGTTGCCTGCGTTGCTCATCTGGCCGATGGCAAGGTTCTCCCAACAGAACATATCGTCTCAGCCTTAGAGCAACTGATCAAACCTAATGACCGTGTCGTGCTCGAAGGCAATAACCAAAAACAAGCCGATTTTTTAGCGCGCATGTTAGAGCAGGTCAATCCTGAGACTGTACATGACCTACATATGATTATGCCGAGCGTGAGCTTGCCATCACATATGAATATTTTTGAAAAAGGCATCGCCAGCAAGCTCGATTTTGCTTTTGCTGGCCCACAAAGTGTGCGTGTGGCACAAATGCTTGAAGATGGCTTACTCGAAATTGGCGCCATTCACACTTACATCGAGTTGTATGCACGTCTCTATGCCGATCTCATCCCCAACATCGCACTAGTCTGTGGTTTTAAAGCTGATCGCCACGGTAACTTGTATACCGGTGCCTCGACCGAAGACACGCCAGCGCTAGTGGAAGCGCCAGCATTCAAAGATGGGTTAGTCATTGCTCAAGTAAACGAAATCGTTGATAACACGGATGATTTAGACCGCGTTGACATCCCTGGTGACTGGGTAGACTTCGTAGTCCAAGCCGATAAACCGTTCTATATCGAACCGCTGTTTACCCGTGATCCGCGTTTAATCAAAGATACCCATATATTAATGGCGATGATGGCAATCAAAGGTATTTATGCCAAACACGGCGTACAGACCTTAAACCATGGGATCGGCTTTAATACCGCCGCCATTGAATTGTTGCTGCCGACTTACGGCGAACAACTTGGCCTCAAAGGTAAGATCTGTAAGCACTGGACATTGAACCCTCATCCAACCTTAATTCCAGCGATTGAATCAGGCTGGGTTGAAACCGTTCACTCCTTCGGCGGCGAGCTGGGGATGGAAAAATACGCCTCAGAACGTTCTGATGTGTTCTTTACCGGTGCCGATGGCTCAATGCGCTCTAACCGCACCATGAGTCAACTGGCCGGTCAATACGCGGCCGACATGTTCATTGGCTCTACCTTGCAAATGGATCCCGAAGGTAACTCTTCTACCGTCACGCATGGCCGTCTGGCTGGCTTTGGCGGAGCGCCGAATATGGGACACGACCCACGTGGCCGCCGACATGCGAGCGAAGCGTGGCTCAACATGGTGACAGACGAAGAAAAGCAACACGATATCGTCAAAGGCCGCAAACTTGTCGTCCAAAGTGTTGAAACGTATCAAGACGGTTCTAAATCGACCTTTGTTGACCAATTAGACGCCGTTGACGTCGCCAAAAAAGCAGGCATGGCGATAGCACCAGTCATGATATATGGCGATGACGTGACTCACCTTTTAACCGAAGAAGGCATTGCTTATCTCTACATGGCAAAAGACATGGAAGAGCGTAAAGCCTTAATTTGTTCTGTGGCAGGCGTATCAGAATTTGGGCAACGAGTGACCCAAGCACAAGTTAAAGCTTTCCGTCAGGCTGGCAAAGTGGCAACGCCGGAAGATTTAGGCATTAAGCGCAGCGATGCCAATCGCTCGTTACTCGCCGCCAAAAGCGTCGCCGATCTTGTCAAATGGTCCGATGGCTTGTACGAGCCACCTGCTAAATTCCGTAGCTGGTGATTCTTATGCAAAGTAGTCAGAGCCACCTAACCCGTTATCCGATGCAGCAACACCTCGGCGAATATGCAAGAGAAGCCTTGATTGCTGAAGCCTGTTTAACACCGAAACCCGGACTGGTCGATGCTGAGAATACCGGTTCTCATGATGACTTAAATTTGGCCCTTATGCTGCATTCAGCACACAGCCTTTCGCCTTATTTTACAGAAATGGCTGCGGCTGGCGAAGGCCAACAAGTGTCGCCATGGCTGCGTGAAACCATCGGACGGATTGGGCGTGAAGCGGAAGCTTGCATGATGATAGCGACGCATGGCGTCAATACTCATCGCGGTGCAATTTGGGCATTAGGTCTTTTGAGCACGGCCGCTGCCATGACGGTGAGCCCATTTCAATCCGCCACAGATGTATGCCAGATCGCTGGCCAGTTGGCGCAAATTGAAGACCGCTATGCTCCCGCCACTTTTAGTAAGGGACAGCGCGCAAGCAACCACTACCAAATCAATGGCGCCAAGCAGCAAGCCCAACTCGGTTTTCCCGCTATTACGCATCATGCTCTACCTACTTTGCAACATAGTCGAGCGCTCGGCCATAGCGAAACCCATGCTCGCTTAGATGCTTTGCTATCACTGACAGCGCATTTAACTGACACCTGTGTGTTACACCGCGCAGGGCTTGCCGGCCAAACGCATTTGCAACAGTGCAGTCGTGACATTCTCGCCCAAGGCGGGGTGAGTAGCGCACAAGGCATGGCACTTTTACAGCAACTTGACCGCGACATGATCGCTTTAAACGCATCACCGGGTGGCGCGGCTGATTTACTGGCTGCCACCTTATTTGTCGACTGGGTGACACACTCAGCACAATCCAAATAACTAGGAGGTTCCAACAATGGAACAACTCACATTTTCCTACGCCGCACACCATTCTATAGACACAATGGTTCGAGTCGGCAACGTCGGTTCAGGGGATTTAGAAATCCTGCTTGAACCTACTGATCAAGACACCATTACTATTGAATTGATCACCTCGGTCGATAACCGTCAACCACTATGGGACGCGATTTTTCAGCGCCAGTTCGCTGATGGCGCACCCGCCATGCAAATGACCATTAATGATTTTGGCGCGACGCCGGGCGTTATTGGTTTACGACTCGTGCAAGCCTTGGAACAAATCACCACAGCCCCTGCTCGCGCGACAGCAAACCCGCTTGGCACCATATCCTTTATAGAAATGGGCGCTCGAGATCGCGCCAAATTCCTATTGGATTCAGGTACCTTTCGTGAAGTTATGGGCAATCAACATCATTCTTTTTCACCTTGGCTTGTGCCACAAGGCATTGTTCCACAAAGCGATGATGGCTGTGTGGTCGCCAAGGGAACTATCGAGGGTAAACCGAGCGTTGTAGTCGGCATTGATGGCACCTTTCAGGGCGGTGCCATTGGCGAGATTTCCGGCGCTAAAATGGCTGCGGCTTTGGAGCTTGCGCTCAAAGACGCCAAAGCAGGCCACCCAACTCAAGTGATTTTACTTCTAGAAACAGGCGGTGTGCGCTTGCAAGAAGCGAATCTAGGCCTCGCGGCCATTGCCGATATTCATGCAGGTATTGTGGCACTCCGTGATTATGTGCCGGTCATTGGTGTGGTTGCTGGCGCGGTTGGTTGCTTCGGTGGGATGTCCATTGCGGCGGGTTTATGTAGCAAAGTCATTGTCACTCAAGAAGCACGCCTTGGGCTAAATGGACCGCAAGTTATTGAACAAGAAGCAGGGATAGAAGAGTACGACTCACGCAATCGTCCATTTATTTGGTCGTTCACAGGAGGAGAAGCCAGATTCGCTTCCCGCTTTGCCGATGTATTTTCTGACGATGATGCTCACCAAATTCGCTCGGATATATCGAATATTATTCATCAACCATTACCCGCCTCTGCGCGCTGTGAGCAGGTCGAGACATTTTTGTCTGTGTTTAACCAAATCGATACCACGCAGCAAGCTACCCCTGCACTGGTTCGTCACTACTTCACCCAAGGAGAATGCAAATGAGTCATCGTGGTCTAACTTGGCTTAATGCCTTAACTACTCATGGTCAAAACATCACGGGCTTCGCCACTTCGGTCAAAGTCACGGATGGAAAAGTTGGTCAACATAACGCGCGTTTTATCGCGGTGGTTGCTGATGAAAACAATCCATTCCCTCGCGCTCGCCAAGGAGAAGTTGGCCTGTTAGAAGGCTGGAACCTGGCTAAAGCGATCACTGATGTTGTGACTAACGATCAACACTGTGATAGCAAAACAGCGATTGTGGCCGTCATTGATGTCCCTTCACAAGCTTATGGTCGCCGAGAAGAAGCCTATGGTATTCACCAAGCACTCGCTGCATCGGCAAACGCCTATGCGATGGCACGTAACGCGGGTCACCCGGTCATTGGTTTGATTGTCGGTAAAGCGATGTCGGGTGGCTTTTTAGCCCACGGCTATCAAGCCAACCGCTTAATTGCTCTCGATGATGAAGGATGTATGATGCATGCGATGGGAAAAGCGTCAGCCGCACGTATTACCTTGCGGTCTGTAGCGGAGCTAGAAAAACTCGCCGCGACCATTCCACCGATGGCCTACGATATTCAAAGCTACAGCACACTTGGGTTGTTATGGAAAAAAGTATCGGTTAACGATGCCGAACAGCCGCAATTTGATGATATTCAAATGGTCGAATCTGCGCTTGCCGACGCGCTTGAGGATATTGCTCAAGATACATGTCGTGATTTATCGGGTCGCTTACATAGCAATAACCGCAGTGCCTCTCTTCAGGTACGCCAAGTGATGGCGCAAGAGTGGTAATTCCTGTCTAACGCGGTATAGCTCCATGATGCTATGCAGTTATACCGCCATTTCGAGGTATCATATTTATGTTTCACGCTATAATAAACGCCATTGCTCCCATCTTCCTTGTCCTTGGGCTCGGTTACTTTTGTGGCTATCGTAAGATTGCAGATAACAAAAACGTCTCGGTTCTCAACGTCTTTGTTATGCGTTTTGCCTTGCCAACCGCATTATTTACCGCCACATGGCACACTCCTATTGCAGGCTTTGTGAGTAAACTGCCATTGATTGCCATTTTGGTGCTAGCAATGTGGTTGTTGTGGGCACTCACTTACTACATCGCCCGCCGCTACTTTAACAAACCACCAGCGCAAGTCGCGATTTCTATCGCCTGTGGTTCGATCTTCCTGTCACCTTTAACCTTAATGGTGCTAGAAAAAGAAACCAAACCAGAATATAAAAACGCCTCGATGGGATCGTTGATCGTGCCCTTATTGATTAAAGCATTTAAAAACCCGATCGTGTTGTGGCCTATTCTCGGTACGATTTTTTCTTGCTTTGGTACGACCATGCCAGCCCTGCTTACTCATGCGTTAAGCCCATTGGCAGCAGCAGCGGGCGGTGGTGCACTCTTCTTAACTGGATTGATTGTTTCTGCTCGTCGCTTAAAAGTAAACAGTGCGGTTCTGGTTGGATTTGGGTTGAAAAACTTAGTACAACCGATCATTGCATACGCCATCGCAGTCGCCTTCGGATTACCAGCAACGCTGCTCGCCGCCTCCGTGTTCCTCATCGCACTGGCCACTGGTTTCTTTGGTGTCATGTTTGGTAATGGGTTTGGTGTCCAAGATGAAGATTCTGAAGGGACTCTGTTGCTCTCAACTATCTTGTTCGCACTGACTATGCCACTGTTTATGTATTTCCTACTATAAAGAGGCAACTATGGATCTCGTCTACGCACCTCACGATTTATTATGGGTTTCACAATTAAGCGACATCGAAGACGTACCGGAGTGGTTTACCCGCTCCGATCTCATTGACCGCCCAGTAGTGGTAAGACGAGCGCCGCTAGAATCCGGCCGTATTGCGGTCGGCATTCGTGGCACCAACCGCAGCCAACGTCACGCCAGTTTTATTGCTCCACATGACATCCTACGTAGTCTCACACCGGAAGCGCTCACCGAGCAACGCGGCTGGGAGACCCAAGATACGCGCCACCCTCTTCCTCATTGGCAAGCCTTGCATGACATCGATCAGATCATGCATGCCGCTCACCACTCTTGGGGAATCAACGGCAGTTTAGCGTTTGAACTGGCAACCGGGATCGCTACCGCGCGCCCCGATAGTGACATCGATTTACGTTTGCTATGTCCTGATCCGCTCGATAAGGCTTGGTGTCGTCATGTATCGGATCAGCTTCAGTCATTACCGCTGCGCCCTGATGTGCAAATAGAAACGCCTTATGGGGCTTTTGCCATGAACGAATGGCTAACCAGCGATAGTGTGATGATCAAAAGCCACACTGGTCCCACTATTTCCCATCATCCGTGGCAATCACCTCATTGTTAAGGAGTCACATTATGGCGACTTTATTCACCTTTCCCGGTCAAGGCACACAAAAAGCTGGGATGCTACACAATTTAATGGCGTTCGATATCGGACGTCAGCTCATTGAACGAGCCAGTCACCACTTACAACAAGATGTACTGACACTCGATACGCCACACGCATTAGAAAATAACCGTAATACACAAGTTGCCTTAACGATTTGCAGCTATGCTTATGCCGAAATACTGCGCGCACAAGAGATTGAACCAGATTATGTACTAGGCTTATCCATTGGCGCATTTCCCGCCGCAATCAGTGCTCGTTGCATGGACTTCGAACACGGGCTTTCTTTAGTGGCACGCCGTGGAGAACTAATGGCGCAAGCTTACCCTGAAGGCTATTCCATGGCAGCCATCATCGGTTTACCAGTGGCTACCGTCAGCGCATTGATCGATGAAGCCGCACAAGCGAACTACCTCACCTACATCGCGAATATTAATACCGAAACACAAGTCGTCGTCTCTGGGGGTAATGATGCATTGGACTATTTATGTCAACAAGCACTGCAAAAGCAAGCCAGCAGTGCCCGCCGACTCAACGTCAATGTCCCGTCACACTGCCAACTATTAGCCGAACAAGCCGAGCAGTTTGCCCACGCATTCGAGCCAATTTCATTGACGCGCCCAACCACCACCTATGTGAGTGCGAATGCCGCACGAGTGCTTTACCCAACTGCGCGTATCCGTGATGATTTAATTCATAATATGGCGCGCCAAGTCCATTGGTGGGAAACCGTGGCTATGTTAAAAGAACGGGGGGTAACGCTCGCAATCGAAATGGCACCAGGGAGTGTGCTCACAGGATTGTGTAAAGCCAGTATGCCAGACACGATATCGATCGCACTCGACAATGAAAACCTTTCTAACCTTACCGCGTTAGTGCGAAGATATGGATAGCATTCATCACCAAGACTATCGAGGAATTATGCATCGACGCCTACCAACCACGATTAAGCGCTTAGAAGTTTTTCTTAGTTATATGGAACATCAAAATATGAACCATGTGGCATATGCGCTCAATGTTAATACACTATCGGTGTATCGCTCCATTCATGGGCTGGAAGAAGATTTAGAGTGCATTCTATTTGAGAAACGAGGCAGGAGTTTAGTGCCGTTGCAATCGGCGCATATTTTATATGAACAAGCACTGCCAGCGTTAAGCGATCTGGCACGTGCCATCGATAACACGCAAATCTCTGCGGGGATGGAACCCAAACGGCTGCGCATTGGTTCGGTCAATTCGTTAACGATCGATCTCGTCCCCCATTTACTATCGGCCTATAAACAGCGCCGCCCAGATGTCGAACTTGAGTTTCATTCTGGCTCAAACTGCGATTTGATCGAGCAGTTGAAGCGCTCCAATCTGGATGTGGTGATGATTTATGGTGATCAGCGTCTGGAGGAAAGTACTCAGCACACTGCGCTAAAGCTGTTTGATGACAAGTTAAGCTATACGGTTGCGAAAAGTAGCCCTCAACCGGCTCAGCATGACTTGCCAATTAGTAAATCGTATTTAAAAACCCAAACCTTTATGACACTGACTCAAGGCTTTGGCCTGCGAGAAACCTTCGACAAAGTGATGACAAAACTCGATGGGCAAATACACATTCACTCTGAATTTTCGAGCATCTTTGGATTGAGTTTTGCGTTAAAGGCAGGTAACTACGTAGCACTGTTGCCATCGCGAATGTCGGAGGTTTCCGAACAAATTGGCTTATCGTTTTATCCACTCGCCGACGACATCGCCGAGTCACATGGGATTTATCTTTTGATGAATCGAGCGAGTGAACATAACCCAGCCATTAGAGCGCTGACCGCAGAATGCCGAATGTACAGCCTACGCTGGCAGACCATGCCTCACTTATAGCTGGGTTATCAATCACAACCGATTGAGCATCGTTTGTTTATCGATTCACTTTATGCACAGCCGCGATATCTTCATCCGCATACCCCGACTTTTTCGCCTGTTTAAAGGCTTCGTTGGTCGCCGCAGCCGTGGGTAATGGTTGATCGAGTTTGTCACCCAGTGCCAGCGCCAATCGCAGATCTTTTTGCATGTGTTTTAACGGAAAACTGGTGTCATAATTGCTTTCTAGGCACATTTTTCCTTTGATATTGAACATAGGATTGGCCATTGCACCCGCAGCTAACACCTCTAAGATGGCTTGGCCGTCTAAACCTGATTTTTCTCCCAGAGCCATACCTTCACTGAAAATATTGAGCATTCCCCCCATGATCATATTCACGACGAGCTTCATATTCGCACCTTGGCCAATAGCGCCTAAATAAGGCGTCATTTTACCCATGACGTTAAACGCTGGCAGCGCCTCTTGATATAAAGACTCATCCCCAGCAGCTAAAATGACGAGAGTGCCATCTTCTGCGGGTTTCTTGGTGCCTGATACAGGGGCTTCTAAAAAACGCCCGCCGGCTTCATTAATAACGTCAGCAATCGCCAGCGATGTTTTATCATCAACGGTCGACATATCGACATACCCACGGCCCGCGCCTATTCCAGCCGCAACGCCATCAGGCCCCTGACAAATAGCCAATGCTGCTTGGGGATCCGCCACCATCGCAAAGGTGATCTCACACGCTTGTGCCACTGCTTTCGGCGAGTCACCTAAGGTCGCTCCATGAGCGACTAATTCATCGCATTTTTGTATATTACGATTCCATACCGTCACATCAAACCCCGCTTTCACAAGGTTTAGTGCCATGGCTTTGCCCATAATGCCTAAACCAAGAAATCCAATCCGACTCATGGTGTCTCCTTTTTTATATC
>JBQGON010000022.1:0-26561 GCA_052087065.1 Vibrio sp.
CATATCCCCCACCCCATACCGTATCAATAATCCGCTCTGGTGCATGATGGTTCAACTCAGCTAATTGCTCGCAATCACGGCGATGCACCGAAATACCGCGTCCTTGGGTAATGTAACCACGAATGTCATCACCTGGGATCGGCTGACAACAGCGCGCCAAGTGAGTCATCAAGTTATCAACCCCTTCAACAACCACGGCATCTTTTTTCGATTGTTGGGCAATTTGCGCTTTCGCTTCATCTTGCTGTAAACGCTCTAGTGCGATTTGGTCTTCTTCTTCAGCGGTCGGCTTATTAACTAATGCATTAATATGATTAATGATTTGGTTAATTCTTAAATCACCACTTCCGACACCGACAAACAATTCATCCAGACTGTTCAGGTTAAAACGCTTCAGAGCATACTGCTCCGCATCTTTGAGCGTCGCGCCAATTTTATTCAACTCAGCATCAAGAATGTCACGTCCTGCTTCCAAGTTTTTCTCTCGGCTTTGCTTACGGAACCAAGCATTAATTTTGGCGCGAGCGCGGCCTGAGTGAACAAATCCCAGCGACGGGTTTAACCAATCGCGAGACGGGTTTGGTTCTTTCGATGTAATGATTTCTACCTGATCACCCATTTGTAACTTATGGGTGAAAGGAACAATACGACCCCCAACTTTGGCCCCAATACAGCGGTGTCCCACTTCAGAGTGGATATGATAGGCAAAATCTAAGGGGGTTGACCCCATAGGGAGATCGACCACATCACCGCGTGGTGTAAAGGCGTAGACGCGATCATCGAATACTTGACTGCGCAACTCATCCAGCATTTCACCGGAATCAGACATTTCTTCCTGCCAATCAATCAGCTTACGTAACCACGTAATTTTCTCATCATAGCCACTGCGCCCAACCGTCGTGCCTTCTTTATATTTCCAGTGGGCGGCAACGCCAAGCTCAGATTCTTCATGCATTTGCTTGGTACGAATCTGGATTTCTATCGTTTTGCCTTCCGGACCTAAAATAACGGTATGAATTGACTGATACCCATTGGGCTTAGGATTGGCAACATAGTCATCAAATTCATTCGGCAGGTGTTTGTATTTGGTGTGCACGACGCCCAGCGCGGCGTAGCAATCTTGCAATTGATCGGCAATGATCCGCACAGCACGCACATCAAACAGCTCATCAAACGCCAAATTCTTTTTCTGCATTTTGCGCCAAATGCTGTAAATATGCTTAGGCCGTCCACTGACCTCAGCATTGATATTCGAAACCTGCATTTCTTGGTACAAATCGTCGACAAATTCACGAATATACTGCTCGCGCACAATGCGGCGTTCTGATAATTGTTTGGCAATTTGTTTGTAGGTCTCAGGTTGTTGGTACCGAAACGCGTAATCTTCGATTTCCCACTTCAGCTGACCAATTCCTAAACGGTTGGCTAGTGGGGCATAAATATTGGCGCACTCTTTCGCGGCCGCTCGACGCATGTCATCGGGCTCATCTTTGACCTCACGTAAATTACAAATACGCTCGGCAAGCTTAATGACCACGCAACGAAAGTCATCGACCATCGCGAGCAGCATGCGTCTGACGTTATCAACTTGAGCTGACGCCTCACTACCATGCAAGGTCACATTTAGCTGGCCAATGGCGGCCATCTCTTCGACACCAATAATGAGCTTAAGAATTTCTTTACCATACACTTCGGTAATTTCTTCTTCATCCAACACACCACTGGTCGCGATCGGTAACAGAAGAGCCGCGACGAGTGACGGCTTATCCATCGAGAGTGTGATCAATATTTCAATCATCTCTCGCCCACGCCACAGCAATAGCTCGCCTTGTGCATTGCCTTCCAATAAGACTTCACACTGGCGATAGACTTCTGTTAACCGTGCAGTAATTGTCGACTCGAGTCCTAAACTCGCCACCCAAGTATCCAACTCAAACTGCTTTTCGGGATTTAAGTGTGCGCTCCGTACCGCAACCATGGATATCGTCCTAATGTCTTGGTGATGATAAACCGAGCATATTTATGCCTATTGATAGGCTCATCATCATAATTTAATAAATAACGCCATTGACTCTAAATGACTGGTATGAGGGAACATATCAAGCATACCCAGCTTCGCTAACTTGTACCCTTGCGCCAATAGACTTTGGCTGTCTCGGGCAAGCGTAGCAGGATTACAAGAAACATACACTATACGCTGCGCGGCAAACTGTCCTATCTGATCAATCAATCCTGACGCACCGGCGCGAGCGGGATCCAGTAAGATTTTATCGAATGTCTGCTGAGTCCATTCTTGCCCCATAAAGTCATCAGCTAAATTCGACTGATAATATCTCACATTATTCAATTGATTGATGCGAGCATTGTCTTGGGCTTTTGCTACCATGTCATCCACCCCCTCAATACCCGTCACATGCTCAACCTGCTGCGCGATCGGTAAACTAAAATTACCTAACCCGCAGAATAAGTCTAGTACGTGGTCGTGGCTTGTCAGTTCAAGCCATTCCATTGCTTGGATGACCATTTTTTCATTCACATCACGATTGACCTGAATAAAGTTAACCGGAGTAAAAGGGGTGTTCACGCCATTCTCATCATAATAAAGTTCCTCGCCAAATTCTCGAACTAACTCATTATTTTCCGGCATGAAATATAACGTAATGTGCTCGTTTTCCGCATAATCGCGCAATTTGGTTATATCTTCAGCATTAAGCGATGAAAGATACCGCAATAAAATACCGACACCATTACTGCCTTCCACTAATTCAAGGTGGCCTAGTTTATCAGGACGTGAAAACGAGGCTAATAATGCTTTAAGTGGTAAGAGGTGACGATTCAGTGCAGGCGTGAGTACCGGACAATCCGTCACATTCGCAATGTGCTTACTTTGACGTTGACGAAAGCCAAAATGCAATTGTTGTTGCGACTTATTCCACCATAAACTTAAGCGAGCTCGGCGACGATAGTGCGTATCCTTTCCAATAATGGGCGCCGACAGCGATAAAGATTCACCAGAGAACTTAGTCATTAATTGCGATAACGTCTGCTGCTTATAATCCACTTGAGCTTGACGTTCTAAATGCTGCAAATCACAACCACCACAGACTTGATAGTGAGGACAAAAAGCACTCACACGCTGCTCACTCGGTTGTTGGACTTTGATTAATTGACCACGAGCGTATTTACTCTTGCTTTCTGTTAGCTGCACTAACACGGTTTCGCTCGGTAGCGCACCATCAATAAAGACAGGTTTTCTGTTTAAGAAGGCGATTCCAGCCCCCTGATGATCCAACTTTTCAACCAAAACTGACTGATGCTTTTTATTGATTGTGGTATTTTTCTTCGGTTGATAAAACCGCGCCATATTGACTACCTATATAATCGGGCATGCTTTACCCGTTGATGACTCTCCAGCTGCCGGGTGATGGTCGAATGGACTAAAGCCATCACAAAACTGCTCACTTCATCACCACAGAGACTGCCATTTGCCCGCTATTTTCCCACATCCACGACATAATGTTTAGGCAATAATAGGAAAATACGAGGTTGATTGACCTGCACGACTGCCTTTCAATCGGGACAATAGGCCGCATTTTTTCCTTATGTGATATTTCAGTTATTTCATTTATAAATAGTGATCGCTATCCAAAATAATGGCTATTATTTAACGTACGAATTTTTGTATATTAAAACTTAGTTTTAATATTGATAAATTAACATTTAACGCTCGTTGAATATAAAGGAATTATTAAATTTTCATATCATTCATGTTACAAAAAAATTAGCTATAAAAATCAAATAAAGTGAAATTGTACATAAAAGAACAAAATTAAAAATTTTTTATTTATTAGCCATTTGAATTTATATATTGATTTAACTAAGTTATGTACAACCAAAGAGGTATAATTATTGGTTAATAATATTGGCAAGATTAATTGCTGATAGTTTAATGTTATATAAACAAGGGTGAATCAATATGGAGATAAAGAAATCATTAGGGATTTCCATGGCTCTAATACTAGGAACGATGAGTTTAAATGTCGATGCTAGCTCTGTTTACGTGAATTTTAATAATCCACACCAACAAATTGATGGATTCGGTGGCATGAATGCACCGGGATGGGTGAGAGATTTAAGCACAGAAGAAGCAACAAAAGCATTCGGTAATGATAACGGCCAAATCGGTTTGTCGATCATGCGTATGCGTATTTCTCCTGACTCTAATCAGTGGTACAAACAAGTTGCTACGGCTAAATTGGCCCATTCTTACGGAGCCAAATTATTAGCGACGCCTTGGTCACCACCGGCTTACATGAAAACCAATAATAATGTAAACAATGGCGGGAAACTGGAAACTCAGCATTACTGGGGATATACCGATCATTTGATGGACTTTGCTAGTTATATGGGTACAAATAATGCGCCAATTTATGCATTATCTATCCAAAACGAACCAGACTGGCATCCTGATTATGAATCTTGCGATTGGTCAGGTTCAGATTTTGTGAATTACTTGAATAGCCAAGGCTCACGCTTAGATCATTCACTCAAAATTGTCGCACCTGAATCATTGGGCTTTAACTTCGCACTTTCTGATAAAATTTTAAATAACCCAACAGCGAGCCGTAATATTGATATTATCGGCGGTCACTTATACGGTGTAAAACCAAAAAGCTACCCACTCGCATTACAAAAAGGAAAAAAACTCTGGATGACAGAGCACTATACCGATACTGATAATGCAAACGACTGGAATAAAGCGATGGATGTTGGCTTAGAGCTGCACCAAAGCATGGTCGCAAACTACAGTGCTTACATTTGGTGGTATATCCGTCGTAGCTATGGTTTATTGACTGAAGATGGCAATGTGAGTAAACGTGGTTATGTGATGTCACAGTTCTCTAAATTCGTACGTCCTGGTGATGTCCGTATTGATGCAACAGAGAGCCCAGAGGCAAATGTCTATGTAACCGCATATAAAAATAACTCTGGTAAACTCGTGATTACTGTCGTTAACCGCAGTGGCTCTGATAAACGCCTCGATTTCACGCTACAAAATGGTACCGTGGGTTCAATGACCAAGTATGTAACGTCTGCATCTAAGAATGTTGTTTATGGTGGTAAGTATCAAGTGAGTAATAATCGCTTTACTGCTTATGCCGACGGCTGGGCCATAATGACTTTCGTATCTGAGTAAATGTCAGGTATTGAGACAGAAAGGTGAGCATTGCTCACCTTTTTTTTTGGTTGTTTTTGCCCGTGTATCACTATTCAGTGTAGGAGTGATTGTCGAATCGGATGGAGTTGATTAAGCTAAGTGCTTCTTGAATAGCTAGAGCAGTGCCATGTTTGGTTATTTTTCCATGTCTACAAGCACAACATTTAAATACTCATGATTAAATCTCGATATGGCTTGCGCGCACGCGTGATTACACTAACCCTTGCACCGACACTGATCATCGGATTATTACTGAGTGCACTGTTCTCTTTCAATCGCTATCACGATCTGGAGAACCAAGTAGTCAAAGATGGCTCCAACATCATTGAGCCCTTATCCATCGCTAGTGAAGACTCATTACGTCACAATAGTCGTGAAGCGGTTAGACGTATTATTAGCTATGCACATCGTAAAAACTCAGATTTTGTCCGTAGTATTGCGGTATTTGATGCGCATAATGAATTGTTTGTCACCTCAAACTATCATCCAAATTTCGAAAAGATGATGTATCCCAAAGGCAAACCGATTCCAACCCTCAACACCTCACTGCTCGACGATAATACCCTGATCCTACGTGCGCCAATACTGGATGAAAGCCGTTTAATCGATAGTAATCTCAATGAAACCACAGCACCGGTTCTCGGCTATATTGCGATTGAGTTAGATCTGTCCTCACTGCGTTTACAACAATACCAAGAGATCTTCTCTGCCTGTATTGTCTTGCTGATTGGCTTAATTCTTTCTGGGATTTTTGCCGTGCACTTGATGCACGATGTCACTAAGCCTATTACCAACATGAAAAATGTGGTCGATAAAATCCGTCGCGGCCACCTTGATGTTCGTATTGAAGGCACACTCCATGGTGAACTCGACGATTTAAAAAAAGGCATCAATGCCATGGCGATGTCACTGTCGGAATATCATGTAGAAATGCAACACAGTATCGATCAAGCCACATCCGATCTCCGAGAAACGTTAGAGCAGTTAGAGATTCAAAACGTTGAGTTAGATATTGCCAAAAAACGTGCCCAAGAAGCAGCACGAATTAAATCAGAATTTCTCGCCAATATGTCGCACGAGCTGCGCACCCCACTTAATGGCGTCATTGGTTTCACCCGTCAAATGCTAAAAACGCAAATGACGAACAGTCAGAAAGATTACCTACAGACCATCGAAAAGTCGGCCAATAACCTGCTCAATATTATTAACGATATTTTGGACTTCTCAAAACTCGAAGCGGGTAAATTAGCACTGGAAAACATTCCTTTTGAATTTCAAGATACCTTAGAAGAAGTCATCAACTTACAGGCAACCTCGGCTCATGAGAAAGGTCTTGAGCTGACCCTCAAAGTGGATAGCAATATCCCAGCAGGCTTTGTCGGTGACCCATTACGTATTCAGCAAATTCTCACCAACTTAATGGGAAATTCCATTAAGTTTACTGAACATGGCAACATTGATATTAGTGTCGAGATACGCGCTCAACACGAAGACTATATCGAGCTGCAATTCATGGTTCGCGATACAGGCATAGGTATCTCAGAACGACAGCAAGCGCAACTTTTCCAAGCCTTTAGCCAAGCAGATGCGAGTATTTCACGTCGCTATGGCGGTACGGGGCTCGGACTGGTGATTACACAGAAACTCGTCAATCAAATGGATGGGGAAATCAGTTTAACCAGTCGTTTACACCAAGGTTCAACCTTTTGGTTTACCCTGCGCCTCCAGCAAACCGATATGCCAATGAGTAGCAGCTACTTAGAGCTCGATACGTTACAAGATAAATCGTTACTCTTAATTGAACCAAACCGCCAAGCCGCCTCGGTGATTCAATACTCGCTTTCGCAATGTGGGATAAAAGTCGCTTATCGCTCCAGTGTGCCTCAGCAAGATCAACACTATGATTTTATCTTATATAACTTATCGCCCGCGCAAGAAATCAATCGCTCTGAATTACAGGTACAACTAGAGAGTTTAAAAACCATGAGCGAGCACTTAGTGGTTAGTGTACCTAGCACTGAAATTGCGTTAGCCGATGAACTGGTACAGGATTATGGCGTGCTAAGCATGACCAAACCGGTCTCACGTAAAAAACTGCTCAATGCCCTACTCACGCATCGACCTGTAACATTTAAAGAGTTAAGCACACCCAATACAATGGATCGCCTACCGCTAACCGTGATGGCGGTTGATGATAACCCAGCGAACCTCAAGCTCATTACCGCGCTACTTAAAGAGCGTGTCGCCACCGTCATTAGTTGTAAGAGTGGTATGGATGCGGTGCAAGAAGCAACACACCGTCACTTCGATATTATCTTGATGGATATTCAGATGCCACATATGGATGGCGTAACTGCGACTGAAAAGATCCGCGCAACCAATATTAATAGCCAAACCCCGATCATCGCAGTGACGGCCCATGCAATGAGCGGTGAGCGTGACCGGCTGTTAAAAGCTGGAATGGATGACTACCTGACTAAACCCATCGAAGAACATGTCCTTCAGCAGGTCCTCAGTAACTGGAATCCGCAGCGCGATCCAGAGCTATTAGAAAGCGTACGGTTCGATTCATCGCCCGAGACGTTGCCGATAGTGACCACAACCGATACCGCGATCGATTGGCAAACGGCACTCAAGCAAGCTGCAGGCAAAACCGATTTAGCTCAAGACATGCTGCGCATGCTGATTGATTACATTCCGCAAGTCTCGCAAGTGGTGGAAGAAGCACTTGCCGATGATGCTTACTCGGTGGAAGACTTACTGCATCATGTCCATAAACTGCACGGCAGTTGTGCTTATAGCGGTGTTCCTCGCTTACAGGCGTTATGTGCAACGCTAGAGAATGCACTTAGAGCAGGTTCAACGCTCACCGATGTCGAACCAGAATTGTTTGAGCTACAAGATGAGATGGACAAGGTAATCGCCGCGGCGCAGCCGTATCTATTGTCATGATGGGTCAACATTTGTCCTGACGACAGGTGATATCTCGCTCTATAAAAAACGACGCCGTGGCGTCGTTTTTTTATAGGTTCGACAGGAGAATGATGTTAGGAAGACTCAGCAATCACTGTCGCCACAGCATAATGTTTTTCGTCAGAGATTGATACATGATACTGCGCGATGCCTTTGGTGAGTGACAGCTGCTGCGCCCCACCAGAGACGACTAAAACCGGTTTGCCGAGCTCATCATGCATAATGGCAAAATCTTGAAAAGACACGCCTTTCGCAATACCAGTGCCCAGCGCTTTGGACGCCGCTTCCTTCACTGCAAAACGCTTTGCTAAATAACGCGCAGGCTGCTTACTCTGAGTAAAAATCTCTAACTCATTCGGCGTTAAAATTCGCGCAGCAAAAGCCTCGCCAGTCCGCTCTAAGACACGTTCTATTCGGTCTATCTCGCAAATGTCAGTCCCTAAGCCAATCACCATAATCGTTAGCGTCGCGCCTCAACCATCGCTGTTTTCATATCGACAACGGCTTTGGCTAAACCATCAAACATGGCCCGTCCTATAATCGAGTGGCCAATATTTAGCTCATAGATTTCTGGAATCTTCGCAATCGCGCCAACATTATGATAAGTCAGACCGTGACCCGCATTCACGATAAGCCCAAGATCCGAGGCATAGCTTGCTGCCGCTGAGATTTTTTTCAATTCAGCTTGGCGTTCATCATCATTTTCCGCATCAGCATAATGACCTGTATGTAATTCAACAAACGGCGCACCACAGGCTTTCGCCGCATCAATTTGTTCACGGTCAGCATCAATGAATAGTGAAACACGTACGCCTGCCGCGGTTAATTTTTCCGTTGCAGCTTGCACTTTGTTCTGTTGACCCAGCACATCCAACCCACCCTCAGTGGTCAGTTCTTCACGTTTTTCTGGGACAAAGCACACATACTCAGGCTTAACCTCCAGTGCAATCTCGACCATTTCATCGGTTACAGCCATTTCTAAGTTCATCCGCGTTTGCAGCGTTTCCCGCAACAAACGTACATCACGATCTTGGATATGACGGCGATCTTCTCGCAAATGAATCGTAATGCCATCGGCTCCTGCCCGCTCTGCAATGTCGGCTGCGTGCACAGGATCTGGGTATTTTGTGCCGCGAGCATTACGTAACGTTGCAATATGATCGATATTGACACCTAGATAAATTGAGCTCATTTCTCTGTACTCCGTGCTCTGGGTAAAACTGTTCGTCTAAACAGTTCTCTACTTTTTAATGGTCTACCGCCAAGATAAGGTTTTAAGGCTATTCGAGTGAAACGCTTCGCGGCTTGTAATTGGGCAGGGGTTTGAAAACGCCGTTCACTGATCGCAATCAGCTCATCCCCTAAGAAAGTGAGATTATCCTTTCTTACCGAAGCAATAAAGCCTTTTTGTTCACGATAGCGGTAAGTCATTGTGGGATCGACCGGTTCGCCGCTGCCTGCGCAGTGTAAAAAATCCACGCCGTAACCAAGAGACGCTAATAAAGCGAGTTCGAAACGCCGCAAAGGTGGCTCGGGGTTTGAGCATTGCACCAACTCAGTGAGCGCTAATAAATAATCGTGAAACAATTCAGGGTAAGGACTTTCTGGCGAGAGAATACGATCGACGAGTTCGTTGATGTACATCGCTGAGTAGAGATTAATGCCAGTCAGTGGGATGCCTAAGCTTATCGGCTCGGCTTGCCGCAGTGTCTTCATTGAGCCTTTACCTGACCATTTGAGTAACAATGGGGTAAAAGGTTGTAAGGCCCCTTTCAGGTTAGAACGCTTACTTCTCGCACCTTTGGCCATGATCGATAAACGCCCATACTCCTCACTAAATACGTCAAGAATTAAGCTCGATTCACTGTAAAGTCGTCGGTGTAAAACAAAGCAACGCTGTAAACCGTCAGTCATAGTTTGGTATCCAATGACAGCCTAGCACATAAAAAATGAAGGAGTTCGAAGAGCCATACCTAGGCATGACTCTTCGTCGCATGAGCTTATAAATCGTCGATGTAACCAAGAGAGCGCAGTGCACGCTCATCATCAGCCCAACCTGATTTCACTTTCACCCATGTTTCCAAATACACTTTACGGCCAAACAATTCTTCCATATCGAGACGCGCTTGTTGCCCGATAGTTTTTATTTTTTCGCCTTTGGTACCGATGACCATTTTCTTCTGGCCCGAACGTTCCACTAAGATCAGAGCATTGATACGGAAACCGTCAGTGTCTGGATTGTAATCAAAACGTTCAATCTCAACGGTCACCGAATACGGTAACTCTTCCCCAGTAAAACGCATTAGCTTTTCACGTAAGATTTCTGATGCCATGAAACGCTGTGAGCGATCGGTGACATATTCTTCAGGAAAGTGATGAATCGCTTTCGGTAAATGCTGGCGCACGTGCTTATGCAGTACATCGACATTAGTGCCATGTTTTGCTGAAATCGGCACAACATCAACAAAGTTATAGCGCTGTGATAACTCTTGCATATGCGTCATCACATCGGTCCGTTCTTTCACGTTATCAACTTTGTTGATACACAAAACCACGGGGAAATTGGCTTTTTGTAGCTTGGTAAAGACCATTTCATCGTCAGCCGTCCAATGGGTACCATCGACAAGGAACAACACCAAGTTGACGTCACTTAATGAGCTGTTTGCCGCACGGTTCATTAAACGGTTAATCGCACGTTTTTCTTCAATATGAAGTCCCGGCGTATCCACATAAATCGCTTGGTAATCACCTTCAGTATCAACGCCCATGATGCGGTGACGTGTCGTCTGAGGCTTACGTGATGTGATGGAAATTTTTTGTCCCAGAAGATTATTCAACAACGTGGATTTACCCACGTTTGGGCGACCGACAATCGCGACAAAACCACAGTGCTGATTTTCAGGCGTTGACGGGGCTTTTTCTGGGGATGCAAAGAATGCATCAATATCAAATTCGTTGTCTTCAGACATTGGTCAATTGCTCTAACGCTGACTCAGCGGCCGCTTGTTCTGCCTTGCGACGACTGGTACCTTTTCCAATAACAGGCTCTCCAATGCCTGCCACATCACATTCAACCGTAAACTCTTGGTTGTGTGCTTCACCTTTAATGTTACTCACAGTATAGATCGGAAGTGGCTTACGTCTGCCTTGTAAAAACTCTTGCAAACGGGTTTTCGGATCTTTTTGTGAAACACCAGGTTCAATACTTTCTAAGCGAGATTGATACCAACCTAAAATGATGCCTCGCACCACTTCCAGATCACTATCAAGGTAAACTGCACCGATAATAGCTTCAACTGCATCTGCTAATATCGAATCACGACGAAAACCGCCGCTTTTCAATTCACCTGGACCTAATTTTAAGTAATCTCCTAAACCGAATTCTCGACCCAGTTCAGCCAACGTATTTCCTCTCACCAACGTCGCACGCATACGACTCATATCCCCTTCATTCACCTTAGGGAAACGGTGGTAAAGATCATCGGCGATGACAAAACTTAAAATTGAATCGCCCAGAAACTCAAGACGTTCATTATGTTTTCCATGAGCGCTACGGTGTGTCAGCGCTAGGGTCATGAGATCGGCACTATTAAACGAGTAGCCGATCTTTTTTTCTAATTGATAAATTGGAGAATTCATACTCTCTCGATGCGTTAATGCTAGATGTTCTAGACTATTCTATTCCACCGACACGGTTAAAACGTACACCGGTTGGAACCCAAGTAGGTATTAGATCGTCAGGCTTGCGATCAAAAGTAAAACTGATCCAAATGCCAACGGCTTTACCCACTAAATTTGCTTCGGGAACAAAACCCCAGAAGCGGCTATCCGCACTATTGTCACGATTATCACCCATCATGAAATAATGCCCTTCCGGTACAACCCACTCATTGACGCCAGGGCGAGGACGATAGTCACTCACGCGATCGGCATGTAAAGGGTTGAGCAAAATTTTGTGACGCACTTTACCTAATTGTTCATCCAATTGCATTAAGGGAACGCCCCCTTGAACAAATTGGCTTTTCTCAACATGGCTCAGTGGTACAGGTTTACATTGTGATTGCCCTTTTGGCTGAATGCAAACCTGCTTAGTTCGACTATAACGAATCGTATCGCCAGGTAAACCGACTAAACGTTTAATATAATCGACACTCGGATCTAATGGGTAACGGAAAACCACAATATCGCCGCGTTTTGGCTCAGATGTTTTAATGAGAGTTTTATGCCATACCGGATCTTTTAATCCATAAGCATATTTTTCCACCACAATAAAATCACCCACCAGCAAGGTTGGCATCATTGAGCCTGACGGGATTTGAAACGGTTCAAAAATGAATGAACGTAGAATCAAAACAAACGCGATCACGGGAAACAGTGACACGCTATTCTCTACCCACCAAGGCTGCGGATCAAGCTTGTCTGCGTATTGAGGATCAAGGCCATTAGTTTCTGCCTGTAGCTTTGCGAATTTTTCTTGACGTTTCTTCGCCCAGACAAACTTCTCTAATACCCAAATAACACCAGTGACTAGCGTAAAAATAACTAGAAAAAGTGAGAATTGATTGGCCATGACTTCCCTTATCTAAAAATACGAAAGTGAAAGAGCAGAGCTCTTTCACTTATACGATTGAAACATGAAGAACAAGGTTGCAATGTTTAGTCTTTACCAACATGCAAAATGGCGAGGAACGCTTCTTGAGGTAATTCAACATTACCAATCTGCTTCATGCGTTTCTTACCTTCTTTCTGTTTCTTCAGTAGTTTTTTCTTACGACTGACATCACCACCGTAACATTTAGCGATAACGTTTTTACGTAATTGTTTTACCGTTGAACGTGCAATGATATGCGAGCCAATGGCAGCTTGAATAGCAATATCGAACATTTGGCGAGGGATGAATTCTTTCATTTTCTCGACCAATAGACGACCACGACTTTGCGCAATATCACGGTGAGTAATAATCGCTAATGCATCGACACGATCACCATTCATGAGGACATCAACACGCACCATATCGGAGGCTTCATAACGTTGGAAGTTATACTCCAGTGACGCATAGCCTCGTGACGTTGACTTCAAACGGTCAAAGAAATCTAACACTACTTCTGCCATAGGCAGATCGTAAGTTAGCGCAATTTGATTACCGTGATAAACCATATCAACCTGAACACCACGTTTTTCAACACACAGTGTAATCACGCTACCTAGGTATTCATCAGGTACCAAAATATTACAGCGCGCAATCGGCTCACGGACTTCTTCAATATCAGATACCGCGGGTAGCTTCGCTGGGCTATCCACGTAAATAATCTCGTTATCTGTTTTTACCACTTCGTAAACAACCGTTGGCGCGGTCGTGATCAAGTCGAGATCGTATTCACGTTCCAACCGTTCTTGAATCACTTCCATATGCAGCATACCAAGGAAACCACAACGGAAACCAAAGCCTAGTGCTGCCGACGATTCTGGCTCGTAGAACAAGGAAGCATCGTTCAATGCTAAACGACCAAGTGCATCACGGAAGTTTTCGTAATCGTCAGAAGAGACCGGGAACAAGCCGGCATAAACTTGTGGGCGCACTTTCTTAAATCCAGGCACACGTTCTGCGCAGCCATTTTTCGCGTGGGTCAACGTATCACCCACTGGCGCGCCGAGGATATCTTTAATACCACAGACTACCCAGCCAACTTCACCGGTGTTTAAACCATCGGTCGGAACACGCTTAGGTGTAAAGATACCAATACCATCCACACCCCATGTTTGGCCGGTGCTCATGACTTTAATTTTGTCATTCTTCTTCAGTGAACCATTTTTGATTCGCACCAAAGACACCACACCTAAGTAGTTATCAAACCAAGAGTCTATGATCAATGCTTGTAGCGGGCCATCGGGATCGCCTTGTGGCGCAGGAATAGAACGCACGATGTTTTCTAAAACATCTTGGATACCTTGCCCAGTTTTGGCTGAACACTGCACGGCATCCATCGCATCAATACCGACGATATTTTCAATTTCTTCAGCAACACGATCGGGATCAGCGGCAGGTAGGTCAATCTTATTGAGAACTGGAACCACCTCAAGATCCATCTCGATTGCGGTATAGCAGTTCGCCAAGGTTTGTGCTTCCACACCTTGACCTGCATCCACAACCAATAATGCACCTTCACACGCCGCTAGCGAACGGGATACTTCATAAGAGAAGTCAACGTGTCCTGGTGTGTCGATGAAGTTCAGTTGGTAGGTTTCGCCATCTTTCGCTTTATAATCAAGAGTCACACTCTGAGATTTGATGGTGATACCACGTTCACGTTCTAGATCCATAGAATCTAAAACTTGCGCCGACATTTCACGGTTGCTCAATCCACCACAGTCTTGAATAAGGCGGTCAGATAGTGTCGACTTACCGTGGTCGATATGGGCGATAATCGAAAAGTTACGAATGTGCTTCATAGGTTCGGGATGACTTAACTCTGGTAAATTTGAGACATAGAAACGCTGAATGATATAGCGATTTCTTCGAGTTGGGCGATTCTAACGAATTTCACTACACTTCGCACCTTATTTAAACAATAGGTTCTCCGAGC
This sequence comes from Vibrio sp., assembly GCA_052087065.1. Classification (GTDB taxonomy): domain Bacteria; phylum Pseudomonadota; class Gammaproteobacteria; order Enterobacterales; family Vibrionaceae; genus Vibrio. Next base: position 14,776 of record JBQGON010000022.1, read on the forward strand.
ACTCGTAGCAACACAACTTCCTGTTGAGAGCGCTGCTCTAACCGAGGAGATAAATATTTTGCTAAGTAAATCCCCAATGCCATGAAAACAAAAGCAGATAAGATAACCACGCCTTCTCCACCCGCGAGAAAAGGCGCAAACCAATAGCTCCCGATTGCGGTGCCTAACATCATCATAATTAGAGGAACGATATACACCAAAGCCGCCGATTGCAGTAAGCTTTTCTCTGGAAAACCAATTTCGACAATCTGCCCAGCCTGTACTTGCTTGTCCGTATTTAATTGCCACAGCAGCGCTTTCGTTTTTACCACATTGGATACCAACCCCGTACCACAGCTGCTTTTTGATGCACAACTACTACAACTGGTTTTTTGCTCACAACTCAATTGAATCTGATAGTCACCAGAGCGTGATTCGACACCTTGTACGGTTGCTAATGCGGTCATCATACTAGTTAGCCTCTTGTGCACTGAATGTCACGGATTTAGCAATACGCTGTGCCGTTGTAGGGGGTAAATCTCCCACGACAGAGATTTCGTATTGTCCCTGAGTGACAGTTTGCAATGTTCTGCGCCCTTGACGAATCAATTGATTACTGAGGGAATGCTCATCTTTTTTCGACACATAGACCGAAAAATTAAACAAACCATCGGAGAACATTTGATTTTCGACTACGCGATCAGTAATCACCATACGATAGCGATTGATCTCTAACGATTTGAAGCCATCGGGTACCCAACTGACCTTCCACTGTGCTTGTTTAACACTGCTATTGGGAATATCTAATACCGTCGGTAAGTGCACTTTCTCTAAGCCAGACATGATCTTAACCAGCTTATCACTGACCGAGTATGAAATGGTCCGATACTGTTCAAGCACTTCGCCATCGCGCGAAACGAGATCGGCGCGTAAAGGTAAATGACTGTGCTCACCAACCCAAAGGACATAGGAATAACGTAGACCATCTTTCGGCACAATACGAATGACATTACAGGGGGTCCCCGCTTCACGATCACGACCGATATTAACGAAATCATAATATTGACTGAGTTCATCTACCTTACTATTGAGCATTGGGATCAACGGGGCGACCATATGATGGGAAGCAATCGTAAACGGCTTCACACCCGGCTCAATATAACTGATCTCATTGCCGCGCCGAATCACCTCACGGACGGGCCCACTCAGGTACACTAAGTGTGCAAACTGCTGGTCCTTCTCATGGGCATGGCGATAAAGGAGTGGTTCAATACTGTTTTTCTTAACCAAGATATAAGACAGCTCATAATTAAGCTGCTGACTGGCCTGACTCATTTTATGCAACAATGCCTTAGCAGACGTACTATCTGCAAAGGCACTGGTTGAGTTCAAACCGAGCAGTATCAGAACACTGATCAGAAATGTTTTCATTCAATTACCGATTTATTGAGCATCATGAGACGCATTCTGCCTCTCACTATTCAACCTCAGTTGGAGTTCATAATCTTGCAACAGAGCATTCACGCGACGACGTTGCACCTGCGCATTTTCTTCAGCACCTTGACGATGGATGGAATTACGCGTCAAGCTAACTGGCTCAGCCGTACCAGATAAAGGGATTGTTTTTAATACTGGGATCTGATCATTTTGTGAGGTAGCCGCGGTTTGGTCTTCGCCACCATACTGCTGTACACCAAGGATAACCACCAATGATACGCAAGCCGCGACACCAACCTGCCCTAACTGACTTAGCCAAGTCGGTAATTGGCGACGTGCTTTGACTGGTTTAGGTTGCGCCTCGATAGGAACAACATCACTTGGGTTATTGCTATAGGCGTTATGCGTCGGTTCATTCTCTAATGCCAGCGCGACACTTTCAGCAATATTCCACTCCGCTGTTGCAGGAGCATCACCACGCAGAACATCACCAATCAAATGATAATGTTTCCAGGTGTCGAGAGATTCACGATCCGCTTCCAATTCTTGGATCAGCGACTTATCGATCATCTCCCCATCCATTAATGCTGAAAGTTTCTCTTTGTCAGCCATTATTTCCACCATAATCGTTGCTAATATCGGTTTAGAGCAAAGGTTTTATCTTCTTCTCTACCGCTTCACGAGCACGGAAAATACGCGAACGTACCGTGCCTACAGGGCAATCCATCACTTGAGCAATATCTTCATAACTTAAACCATCAAGCTCACGCAAAGTCATTGCCGTTTTCAGGTCTTCAGGTAAGGCTTCTATCGCCCCAAACACCACCGCCTTTAATTCTTTAGACAGCGTTAAGTTTTCAGGGTTCGAAATTTCTTTTAAAGCACTTCCTGATTCGTAAAACTCAGCATCTTCGGCATCAACGTCATTAGCCGGTGGACGACGATTCTGAGCCACAATATGATTTTTAGCAGTATTGACAGCGATGCGATACAGCCAGGTATAAAACGCACTATCTCCACGAAAGGTCGGGATCGCACGATACGCTTTAATAAACGCTTCCTGCGCGACGTCGGCAACGTCTCCCGAATTGCTCACATACCTAGAAATAAGATTACATACTTTGTTTTGATAGCGTAGTACTAACAAATTGAAAGCTTGTTTATCTCCGTTCTGAACTCGCTCAATCAATACTTGATCGGTCAGTTGCTCGTTCATTCGAGCGGTCACTCCTATTGTTATTAACCCTTACCTTCACAGGTATGGATATTAATTATGCAGGTTATTGTCTGATACCACTGCTTATATGAGCACTATTGTGACCCAGTAGTTAAAATAAAGTTCAATTTTTTGTCAATTTTTCATCATAGCGTCGCATCATTCATGCGCAGTATCTACGATGGTTTTAGTGTAAAAGATTGGCTAAAAAAACTCAAAAGCTGAACAAACGACACTTTACCATTAATGTTTCTTGAAATGGTCGACAAATTTCTCTCATCCTCAAGACGAACATCATAAAGCGATAGAATCCAAATCGCAGGTCGCTTAAACTACTCAGATTATTTGAATAATCAAAATGAGTCTGTTATGAGCGCTAATCGCGAACATCAGTGTGATGTGTTAGTGGTCGGTAGTGGTGCTGCGGGGTTATCCTTGGCATTACGTCTTGCGAAAAATTGTCATGTCATAGTGTTAAGTAAAGGGCCTCTTAGCGAAGGTTCAACGTATTACGCACAAGGAGGCATTGCGGCAGTCTTTGATGAAGATGACAGCATTGACTCCCACGTTCAAGATACGCTCATTGCAGGGGATGGCTTATGTGAAGAAGAGAGCGTTCGCTTCATTGCCGAAAATGCCCGCGAATGTGTGCAGTGGCTCATCGACGGAGGGGTTCCGTTTGATCGCCTCGATAACCAGCAAGATAACCTTCCCCGTTACCACTTAACCCGCGAAGGCGGACATAGCCATCGACGTATTCTCCATGCAGCAGATGCAACTGGAATGGCCATACAATCCTCCCTACAAGATAACGTTCAAAAACAAGATAATATCGACATCTTCGAACGCCATAACGTGCTGGATCTAATCACTGAATCCATTGATGGCGAAAAAAGTGTCAGAGGGGCTTATGTTTGGAATCGTCAGGATGAACATGTAGAAACCATCAAAGCCAAATTTGTCGTCTTGGCGACGGGCGGCGCATCAAAGGTCTATCAATACACCTCTAACCCCGACATTTCTTCCGGCGATGGCATCGCTATCGCATGGCGTGCAGGGTGCCGAGTGGCCAACTTAGAATTTAACCAGTTTCATCCCACTTGCTTATACCACCCAGATGCACGCAACTTTCTTCTCACGGAAGCATTGCGAGGCGAAGGCGCCTTTTTACGTCGCGCCGATGATTCGCGCTTCATGTTGGAATTTGATGAGCGCGCTGAATTAGCCCCGCGAGATGTCGTAGCGCGCGCTATTGATTACGAAATGAAGCGCTTAGGTGCCGATTGTATGTACTTGGATATCACGCACAAGCCGGCAGAATTCATAGCAAAACATTTCCCAATGATTCACGCTCGCCTACTGGATTTAGGTATTGATATGACCAAAGAGCCGATTCCGATCGTGCCTGCGGCTCACTATACCTGTGGCGGTGTCATGGTCGATCGTAATGGTCATACAGATATCGCCAACTTATATGCGATAGGGGAAGTCAGCTACACCGGATTGCATGGTGCCAACCGTATGGCATCAAACTCATTACTTGAATGTGTGGTCTACGCTTGGTCTGCGGCGAAACATATCGTCAATCGCTTGGCCAATGTCACCATGCCGACAGCCCTGCCGCCATGGGATGAAAGTCAGGTATCGTGCTCTGACGAAGAGGTCGTTATTCAACATAACTGGCACGAATTACGTCTATTTATGTGGGATTATATGGGGATTGTCCGTACCGACAAGCGACTAGAACGAGCACTGCATCGTATTCAACTGCTGCAACAAGAAACCCATGAATACTACAGTTATTTTCGTGTATCCAACAACCTCATCGAGCTACGTAACCTTCTGCAAGTTGCGGATCTAATGGTGCAATGCGCAATGCAGCGCAAAGAAAGTCGCGGGTTACATTACACCCTCGATTATCCAGAAAAATTGAGCAATAGTGGCCCGACTATTCTGACCCCCGCGCAATAAAACTACATCGAATAACGAGAGCCTTGTTGCTCTCGTTTAAGCTGCACCAGTAACTGCCGATACTGTTTGTCTTGGCATGAATCTCGCCATAGCAGCCATTTACTGTCGGCTTTTTCGCTAAAAATAATCATGAACGATGCATAGCTAAGATCGACATATTGGTAGCCAATCGTACCGTTTCCCTCGATCAGTCGTTGTTCGGGAATAAAGCGAATCTCCCCTAATAAACTGCGATGAAGCAGCCGCGCGGGCGGACAATATTTCCACAATAAGGTCAAGCACACGAAACTAACAACAAGGGGTATAGCAGAAATGGTAACCGCCCATAGCAAAAGATAAAAACAGGTATGCGCGGTTACAAGACAATGAAAAGATGGTTGAAGGGTAAGCTTAACGTGTTTTGCTAAGGTTGTAGGCGACAATTTTATCTACCATGGCAGCATGTTTAAGGTTATCAGAACGACCATGCCCCATTATCCATTGAAATAAGTCAGGATCATCGCACTCCAGCAAAGAAACGAAGTTGTCTTGTTCATCAAGCGTCAAGCTCTCAAAACACTCATCAAAAAATGGCATCATCACGACATCGAGTTCCAACATCCCACGGCGACATCCCCATTTAATCCGAGCTTTTTGTTCTACTGAATACATCGTTTTCCCCAATCCCTACAATTATTGTATGCTGCCAGTGTAACAAGGGTTATAACTCTCAGCCAGTGACCTGAATCAAAGACTCAGCTCAAGCTGACAAAAAAACCTTAGGCGATTACCATACAAATAATATTTACTCATTTAAGTGGTTCCATTATGAATATGACAACACCTGTGACACCGCTATCACTTTCAACTCAAGATAGCTTGCCTGAACTGATGCTCGCACACTTACCTTCTTGGGGTGCGATTACCATGGTAGGCGATGACCAAACCAGTTACTTGCAAGGACAAGTCACCTGTGATGTGGCGGCTTTAGGAGCACAAGACTCTTGCTTGGGCGCGCATTGCGATCCAAAAGGAAAAGTCTGGTCGATCTTTCGCTTATTTCATCATCATGGTGGCTACGCGCTTTTCCAACCGCTATCCGGGCTAGAAACTGAACTGAAAGAAATCAAAAAATACGCAGTGTTTTCAAAAGTGACCATCGAACAAACACAAGATGTCGCACTGGGTATCATGGGCGAAGGCGCCCAACAATGGATTGATCAGATCACACCAGACACGCAAGGAAATGTACGTCGTATCGCTGGAGGCACCGCGGTCAAGGTTTCCGATCAGCGTTGGTTATTGCTGGTGGCCACCGATAACGCCGAAGGCTTGCTTGAAGACTTTACTGGTAACGTGGTCACTGAAGATATTTGGACGCGTTATGATATCGAAGAAGCCCGTCCCGTACTCGATGCACACAATCAAAATGCACATATTCCGCAAGCGCTTAACCTACACGCACTGCAAGGCATTAGCTTTAATAAAGGGTGTTACACCGGACAAGAGACCGTTGCGCGAGCCAAATTCCGTGGCACCAACAAACGTGCCATGTATATTGTCGCTGGGAACCTTAGTGCCCCGCTCAACCCACAAGAGCCGATTACCATGGAGCGTGCGGTCGGCGACAACTGGCGCAGCGCCAATACATTATTAACCCATTACAGCTTTAATGATGATCGTGCGATAGGGCTAATGGTACTTCCAAACAATCTCGACGCCGATACGGTATTACGCATCGCAGAGCAACCGGAGACCCGCTGGAGTATTCAAGCGCTCCCCTATTCATTGGAAGAGAGTGAATAAGCAAACCGAGCGATATCGTCCTGTATATAAAAAGCCGTCGATGGGTCGACGGCTTTTTTAACCACGCTCACCATCGGCAAGAACGATTTTTATAGTAACTTGGGTGTCGCTCACCGATGAAAAACCGATTCAAGCCATCTCTATGCAGAAGATAATGATCAATAAATCAGCAACAGTTACATATTTAGGTGACAAAAGTCACAAATAAATACATTTAAAACTGAATATGTAATCAAATTGAAAACATAAATAGTCATGAGTGTTTTTTTACAGTAGTCTGGATTTGTTGGTTAACAACATGATAAACATTGAGGAAACCAACAAACAAAAGTGAGTCCACTGAGCTTATCAGTAATCCACTTTTTGTGTAATGCATCTGTGACTATTGGCCCGCATCTATTGCGGGCATTTTTTATCCAACGCTATCTCTTACCTATCTCACTCGATCAGTGACAACTCAACCCCCATAAATAACTCAGTTGTTAGATATTCAGTGGTCAAACCTAAAAGCTGGACGAAATATTGCATAAGATTAAAACAAAAGAACAATAAAAGTGCCGATCAGCACGCACTTTTGTATTTTCGTCACGCTTGCTCAACGATTTTCTCAGTACAATTTAGAAAATCAGCTAGTCTTACTCTGGCTTAAGAACGATAAGGATCCTGTAATGAGACTGTTTACGCACTACGCTCCTAGTATGATTGCTAAACATATTACTCGGCTTTTTAAAGGAAACATCTACATTAATGATATTGGTAAATTTGAGTTTGATAATGGCAAACTCATCCTCCCATCGTGTGCAGATACTCGACATTATCAAGCAGTCAATGAAATCAACCAAGAAGTGAAAAAGTTACGCTGCTCTGTATCTCATTGATATAAAAAGAAAGGGCTGATAAATATCAGCCCTTTTGTCCCATTGTCACTATACTCATTAGTGAACGCTAACAATACCTTTCGCTAAATCAGGTAGCTCACCTTTCAGACCGAGTGCGCGCTTCATAATTTCATCTTTAGCACCGGGTAGCTGGCCAACAAGACGCATTCCTAAACCACGAATCAGTTTCTTCGCAGGATTGTTCCCTTCGAACAAATCTTTGAACCCTTGCATGGCCGTAATCATTTTCGCAGCTTCGGCTTTACGCCAACGCTCATACTCACGTAAATGGCGTTTTGCACCAATATCTTGCCCATTCTGCCATATCGCGATCACTTCTTGGGCAAGACTGGCGGCATCCAATAAACCTAAGTTAACCCCTTGGCCTGCCAATGGATGAATGGTGTGAGCCGCATCCCCCACCAAAGCAACTCGCTCAACAACAAAATCGCGCGCATACCGCATTTTTAAAGGAAAAGCTTGCCGCTCAGCAGTGACTTCACAGACACCTAATCGGGCATCGAATTCGGCCGTTAGCGCCTTATTAAATTGAGCATCGCTCATCTCAATCAAGCGCTCAGCACGTACCGGATCGGTTGACCAAACGATCGAGCTTAAATGTGGATCAGCAAATGGTAGAAAAGCTAACGGGCCGCCGGGGGTAAAAATCTGTCTCGCGACAGAATCATGTGCCGAACTGGTACGAACATTCGTAACCACGGCACTGTGCCCATAATCCCAATGCGTTAATGGAATATCAAGTTGTTTGCGTACCCAAGAATTCGCACCGTCCGCGCCAACTACTAACTTAGCAGTGATCGCCTGACCATCATCCAGAGATAGCCAAGCTTCACGTTCACCCATCGCTAAAGACTGCACGGTAGCGGGCATATATAAAGACACATTAGCTTGCGTTTTTACTTGCTCTAGCAGAGAAAGTTGAATCACTCTATTTTCAACAATGTGTCCCAAGTTGGATTGAATCATTTGCTCTGCACTGAACTCAATCCGCGCGAAGCTATCTTGTTCCCACACTTCCATCGCTTGATAAGGCGCTGCCCGACGAGCCATTACGCCATCCCAAGCGTTGAGATTGCGTAAAATCATCTCCGTTGAGCGGCTCAATGCCGAGACTCGAACATCAGGCATGTCCCCCATTTCCGCATTGGGTTCCTTGCCTTCGATGACAGCCACTCTGAGATCGGTATGTTTAAAGGCGGCAGCCAACGCTAACCCAACCATGCCGCCACCAACTATCGCAATATCCACACTTTGCATCATAATTTGATTACCTTTTATCGGTTAACGATCCCTAATGTTCGCTTTAATAACGGCGCTTTCAAATGAGGCAGGTTATCGACAGTGAATAGACCAAGATTACGGCCTAACGCTAGCGTTAACCATTGATTTGAAAAGAGATGAACTAATGAAGACGTCAGAGTAATTGTCGCGTGACGGTCATTCTCCCGACGACGCTGAAAACGAACCAACTGACCATACTCTCCAATCCGTTTAGTCGCGGTAATTTCTTCCGCTAACGTCGCCACATCACGGATACCAAGATTAAATCCTTGCCCTGCGATCGGATGTAAGGTTTGCGCTGCATTACCAACAATCGCAAAGCGATGACTGATATTCTTATCGCGGACTCGCAGTTGCAATGGATAGTTGGCTCGCTGCCCGACACGTTGAAACTGTCCTAATCGCCAGCCAAAGGCGTGTTGTAATTGAGCAAGGAACTTCTCATCAGAACACGCCATCAACTCTTCAACTTTGTCGGGGGGCACACACCACACAAGGGACAAGCGATTCTCACTCATAGGCAGCATCGCGATTGGTCCATTTTCCGTAAATCGCTCGAAAGCTTGGCCGCGGTGAGGTTCACTGGATACTACATTGGCAATAATCGCATATTGCTCAAAATCGTGATCCGTATAGTCAAGCCCGACTAAATCGCTACACGTCGAAAATGCGCCATCAGCAGCCACCAGCAATTGACCTTGAATCTTCTCACCATTCGATAGAGAAACCGTGACGTGATCTTGGCTACGCTCGACATCTTCGACCTTCGCTGGGCAAAATGCGCTTATGTTGTCATGCTGCGATAATTGCTGACGATAGACTTTACCCACATCAATTAATTCAACTACATAGCCTAACGCATCTAAATTCACATCCTGATGGTCAATCTCCGTCATACCAAAATGATGACGATCGGAGACATGAATGTGTTTGATAGGTGTCACCACATTCGATAGATGCGTCCAAATACCGAATTGTTTTAATGTTTCAGCCGTACCATGCGATAAAGCAATCGCTCGAGAATCAAATCCGGGGTGAGCTTGGTTATCATGCTGATAAGCCTCAACAACAGCAACAGACAAGGTTTGATGACTCAGTTGACTAATCGCCAAAGCAAGAGTACCTCCCGCCATAGCCCCACCAGCGATGATTACATCAAATGTTTTCACCCTAGATTCTCCAATTCAAATTAGTGCAATGTCGGTTGTTTTGGCTGTTCGACGCGGACAGCAAATTCGGCATGTATGGCCAATGCGCAGGCTTTAACATGTTCAATCACATGTTCCAACAATTCTGCTTGTTCTTGTAGATCATCGTCTTCATCAACGCCAAGCTTCGAGATCTCTTCCAGATCGCCGAGCGCTTCTTTCGCCGTTGCAGAGCCTTTCTTCACTTCAGCCTTGCTAAGCCCCAAACCTGAGATAAAGTGACTCACCCAATCAGCCACACCGTCTGCGGTGGCGATAAGATCAGCACTATCGTCAGAATCTGGAATCACTAAACTCAAAGACAAACTGAGTTCGCTCACTTCTTCATGCGTCAGTTCTAGTAAGGTTTCAGCTTGTTGTAAAAGTTGACTCGGCCAAGCCAACCCATCATTGGTATAATCAAACAAAACGGCTTGCCAAGTTTTGTCTGTAATCACAACTCCGCCAGAAAGCATTCCAGTCAACAAGCCATGCAACTCAGCGGCATTAATAGCAATCCCCGCTTGCTTGAGTTCGGTAGTAAGAAGGTCGTAATCAGGCAGTTTATTATCACTCATAATCGGATCTGTTTCGCAAAAATAATGTCTATCCTACCACTTCACGGATCACGCTGAAATGACCACGTCACCAATTATGTTTAGGTTTTACTCAAATTGTCCAATAACTGAGTTTTTATGACCCTAATATCAACTTAAGTGAGTGAAAGGCTTGAATCTTAGGTCCTCTTTTCCTATAGTTCCCTCTCGGTGTTATTCGGCATATAGCATTTTGATGTACGCTAACAGAGTCATTAATCATGAGTAATCAAGCGGTTGACGTTGAAATTTTAGGAAAAATCACTAGAGTTAATTGTCCGGAAGGACAAAAAGATTCATTGGTTAATGCCGCTATGGATCTCGATCAACGATTGAAAGAAATGGCTGAACGTACTAAAGTAACTAATGAAGTGAAGTTACTGACTATCGCAGCATTGAATATTAGTTATGAGCTCAATGAAGCTAAACTAGAGCAAAGCGATAATCAAAAAATGCAGCAGCGAATGGAGCAACTCGCTGAAGCGTTGGAAGACGCACTGAGTAAGGTTAAGCAAGGATAGCAACAAACCGATACGACAAAAGAATTTACCCTGGGGTGTACGTGACTAGGATTTACGTCCCTGAGCCGATAAGCAACAAAAAAGGGTTCGTATTTGGTAGCTATTGAGCAAGCTCGGCTCGAATCGAGAAGCCTACGGTTACCAGTGCCAACCCGCCTTGAACCTACTGGTTCAAGGGTCAAAATCCTAAACGGCACTCTGGGGTACCCTTCATGCAACTGTCTAGACAAGACATCCGCTCCCATATCCGGCAGCAACGCCAGCAGTTAACATCAGAATTTCAACATCAAGCCGCACAAGCTCTCGCTGATAAATGCACAGCGATGCCAGAGTTCGTCGCCAGCCAACATATCGCTTTGTATTTAAGCAATGATGGAGAATTAGAGACGGCAGCGCTCATTGATGCTCTATGGCAGCAAGGCAAACACCTCTATTTACCAGTACTCCATCCTTTTTCACAAGGTCACTTGCTGTTTTTACACTACACACCGCAAAGCGTCATGGTGAAAAATTGTTTTGGTATCGCAGAACCAAAACTGGATCAGCGAGCTATCATTCCAACCCAGCAATTAGATCTCATTTGTACACCATTAGTTGCTTTTGATAGTAGCGGGCAACGTTTAGGCATGGGCGGTGGTTATTATGATCGCACTCTGAGATCGTGGTTTGAAACCGGACGAGGCGCGCGACCAATTGGCCTTGCTCATGATTGTCAGCGTATCGAGCAAGTCCCTGTCGAGCCCTGGGATATTCCTTTGCCAACGATCATCACGCCGACACACATTTGGCCACGTAAAGACAAATAACCATTCTGTAAAAGCAGCAACAATGCTCGGCGATGACAGACATCGCGACTTCCTCCTCGTCATCACCTTCTTTTTCAGTATATAATCAGCGCTTCGCCCCCTATTTAT
>JBQGON010000022.1:26571-31887 GCA_052087065.1 Vibrio sp.
TTATTCCGTGATCAGGAGATTGATATGACGCAAGATGAAATGAAAAAAGCCGCCGGTTGGGCCGCTCTACAATACGTAGAAAAAGGCAGTATTGTCGGTGTCGGCACCGGTTCAACCGTGAATCACTTCATTGATGCGCTTGGCTCAATAAAAGATGACATTGAAGGTGCTGTTTCTAGCTCTGATGCCTCAACAGAAAAACTAAAAGCACTCGGCATTGAAGTGTTTGATTGCAACCAAGTCTCTCACCTTGATGTGTATGTCGATGGTGCTGATGAAATCAATCCCTATAAAGATATGATCAAAGGTGGTGGTGCTGCCTTAACTCGAGAAAAAATCGTGGCCGCGATTGCGGATAAATTTGTTTGTATTGTTGATGACACCAAAACTGTCGATATATTGGGTGAATTTCCACTACCTGTTGAAGTCATTCCCATGGCGCGCTCATACATTGGCCGTGAAATTGTGAAACTTGGCGGCGATCCTGCCTATCGTGAGGGAGTCATCACTGACAATGGCAATATCATTATCGATATTCACAACATGAAAATCGCCAACCCTAAAGAGCTTGAGCGCCAATTGAATGCTCTGCCCGGTATCGTCACCAACGGACTTTTTGCCGCACGTGGGGCGGATGTTGTGATTGTTGGCTCACCACAAGGCACACGTATCATTCAGTAACTCATCTTGGATAAATCGTTAAAAAAGGCACAGCTCTGTGCCTTTTTTTTATCTAGTGCCGACATTTTATTTCTGTCTTATTCCGTAATTTTCTTACCCAAACGCCGTTTTTTTTGTTAATTTATGAGTCTTAGACATCCAAGGAAAACGTTTGCGTATAATAAAAACACAACATTTCCTCGAAAATTCAACACATCTTATTTTTTCCCTTACCATATTTAAGGACGAGAAGAATGGCTAAAGTTTCACTGGAAAAAGATAAAATCAAAATTCTGCTCCTTGAGGGTGTACATTCAACCGCCGTTGAAGCATTACAAGCCGCAGGCTATACCAACATCGAATATCACAAAGGTGCGCTCCCTGAAGAACAATTGCTTGAAGCAATTAAAGATGCGCATTTCGTTGGTCTACGTTCCCGCACTCATCTTACTCGCAATGTCATCGAAGCGGCTGACAAATTGGTCGCAGTGGGCTGTTTTTGTATTGGTACCAATCAAGTCGATCTTGACGCGACATCCGAGCGTGGTATTCCTGTCTTTAATGCGCCTTTCTCTAATACCCGCAGTGTCGCTGAGCTGGTCTTAGCACAAATCATTCTGTTACTGCGTGGCGTTCCAGAGAAAAATGCCTTGGCGCACCGCGGTATCTGGAAAAAAAGTGCGGATAACTCATTTGAAGCACGAGGGAAGAAATTAGGGATTATCGGTTATGGCCACATTGGTACGCAACTGAGTATTCTAGCTGAAGGCCTTGGCATGTCGGTTTACTATTATGATATTGAAAATAAGCTGTCATTGGGCAATGCTATTCAAGTACATAATATGAGTGAGCTTCTCAGTATGTGTGATGTAATTACACTGCATGTACCAGAAACCTATGAGACGAAAAACATGATGGGCGCGGAACAATTTTCGCGCATGAAACCAGATTCTATCTTCATTAACGCAGCACGCGGCACTGTAGTCGACATTCCAGCCTTGTGTAAAGCACTAGAAAGTAAGCACCTTGCTGGTGCCGCAGTCGATGTTTTCCCAGTCGAGCCGGGTTCGAATGCGCAAGAGTTTGTGTCTCCATTGACCAAATTCGATAATGTTATTTTAACCCCACACGTGGGTGGCTCTACTCAAGAAGCCCAAGAAAACATTGGCTTAGAAGTGGCAAGTAAACTTGCAAAATATTCAGATAATGGTTCAACACTATCCAGTGTTAACTTCCCAGAAGTGTCACTGCCAGAACAGCGCAATAGTTCTCGCTTGTTACACATCCACGAGAACCGCCCTGGTATTCTAAATAAGATTAATACCATTTTTGCTGAGGAAGGCATCAACATCGCAGCGCAATACCTGCAAACCACCCCAACCATGGGTTACGTGGTTGTTGATGTTCAATCAGAACACTCTCAGGATGTGCTAGAAAAACTGACACAAATTGAAGGCACCATTCGTACCCGAATTTTGTTCTAAGCAAGCACTAAAAAACCAGCCATGATAGGCTGGTTTTTTTATTTCTTCGATGACAGCCAATACCATTAGCTTTTCAGCGAACGGTCACCTCGTGCAATCCCGACAATACCACTGCGTGCCACTTCAACAACTTCCGTGAACTTCGCAATAGACTCGACAAACGCATCGAGCTTTTCACCATCGCCGGTCATTTGTACAGTGTAGTGAGCCGGCGTCACATCAACAATTTGGCCACGAAAGATATCAGCCATGCTTTTCACCTCATCACGTACCGAACCAGAGGCCCTGACTTTAACCAACATTAATTCACGTTCAATATGAGCAAACTCGCTGACATCCTGCACTTTGAGTACATCAATTAACTTGTGTAGTTGCTTCTGAATCTGCTCAAGCTGCAAATCATCAGATTCTGTCGTAATGTTTAACCGCGATAGCGTGTCATCTTCTGTTGGTGAAACGGTAAGATTTTCAATGTTATAGCCACGCTGAGAAAACAGACCAACAACGCGAGATAATGCCCCAGGTTGGTTTTCTAATAGTAGTGAAATGATATGTTTCATTACGTTCTCTCCGTTTTGCTTAGCCACATTTTATCCATACCTTCACCCTTAATTTGCATTGGGTAAACATGCTCTGTTTCATCCACACTAATATCCACAAATACCAAACGATCTTTCATATCCAAAGCTTGTTGTAAGCCAGATTCAAGTTCATCAGGAGAAGTGATACGAATACCAACATGTCCATACGCTTCCGCAATCGCGACAAAGTTGGGAACAGAGCTCATATAAGAGTTTGAGTGGCGCCCTTGATAAACAATGTCTTGCCATTGTTTCACCATACCAAGGAAACGGTTGTTCAGATTGATGATTTTCACTGGGATATCATATTGCAACGCGGTCGACAGCTCTTGAATATTCATCTGAATACTGCCATCACCGGTGATAACAACGACTTCTTCATCAGGATGAGTAAACTTGACCCCCATGCCTGCGGGAAGCCCGAAACCCATCGTCCCCAAGCCACCTGAATTGATCCAGCGTCTTGGCTTATCAAAAGGGTAATAGAGCGCAGCAAACATCTGGTGCTGCCCCACATCGGAGGCGACATAGGCATCGCCCTTGGTCAAACGGTAGAGCGTTTCAACCACTTGTTGAGGTTTAATCCGTTCGCTCCCTTTGTCATAAGACAAACATTGACGTTGACGCCATTGCGCAATCTCTTGCCACCAGCTTTCTAGTGCGTGGGCATCATTACTGTCTTTGCTATCGGCCAATAACTTGAGCATGGTATCAAGGACTTGATCGGCAGAGCCAACAATCGGCAGATCGACGGGCACATTTTTCGAGATCGACGAAGGATCAATATCGATGTGCATCACTTTGGCGTTAGGGCAATACTTTTCAAGGTTATTCGTCGTGCGATCATCAAATCTCACACCAATACCAAAAATAAGATCGGCGTTATGCATCGCCATATTCGCTTCATACATGCCATGCATACCCAACATGCCCAAAGCATTTTTATGTGTCCCCGGAAACGCGCCTAATCCCATGAGAGTACTGACTACAGGAAGGTTCAGTGCTTCCGCTAACTTAAGGATTTGTTTGTCTGCTGCTGAAATAATTGCGCCACCGCCAATGTACAATACGGGTTTTTTCGCCTCAATCAGTGCCTTAAGTGCTTTTTTGATTTGTCCCTTATGTCCCATCGTGGTGGGATTATAAGATCGCATTTTAATCTCGTCTGGGTATTGATACGGCAGCTTGACCTGCGGGTTCATGACATCTTTGGGAAGATCAATCACGACAGGGCCAGGGCGGCCGGTTGAGGCGATATAAAAGGCTTTTTTGACAATTTCAGGAATGTCTTCGGCTTTTTTGACTAAAAAGCTATGTTTAACAATAGGACGGGAAACACCGACAATATCACACTCTTGGAAAGCGTCATTGCCAATTAAACTGTTGGGAACATTACCGGAAATCACGATCATTGGGATCGAATCCATGTAAGCGGTCGCGATACCGGTGACGGTATTGGTCGCACCTGGCCCGGAACACACTAATACGACCCCAGTTTTACCGGTCGCCCGTGCGTAGCCATCAGCCATATGGGTTGCTGCTTGTTCATGTCGCACTAATACGTGCTTAATTTGCTCTGTTTTCTCATGCAGAGCATCGTAGATATCCAAAACAGACCCGCCTGGATAACCAAAGATCTGCTCGACACCCTCTTCAATCAGAGATTGCACGATCATCTCTGCGCCAGATAGCATTGCCATATTGTCTCCTCACTACACCGTAGATAACTCGGTCTGTCATCATGGGTGAATTACATAGTTTAGGGCTTATTTTTAGCCTAAATGAAAACGTCCGTTTTCGGCTATGGTCACTAACGTCATAACGCTAGCGAATAGAGGCTACTGTAACGATTAAACCTATGGGGGTCTAACGTGCTCCAACGCACAAAATAGATAAATCTCTATCTCAAAGGAATAAAACAAATGAAAAGACTAGAAATGAAATACAAGATGGAATTTATTCCAAATTTATTCGATAAAAATAATATTAAATATTGTGTTGTGAGCGATGAAGTTTCTCTGCGTTAGAAAAGATGACAGCCCTTCAATAAAAAAGCTGGCCAATGGCCAGCTTAACGTAAGACTTAATGGTACATCGCTTTAATTTCCGCCTGATAGTTATGCAAAATCACCTTACGACGCAATTTTAAAGTGGGCGTTAACTCGCCTAAATCGAGTGAAAACTCCTTGGGTAACAAAGTGAATCGTTTTACTCGCTCAAACCCTGCCAGTTCCGCTTGTAATTGTTCCAATCGTTGTTCAAACAACCTGATCACTTGATGGTGTTTAAGTAAATCCAATCGATCGTGATAACGAATATTCAATGAGTTAGCATAATTTTCCAATGCTTCAAAACACGGTACTATCAATGCAGAAACAAATTTATGGGTGTCTGCAATAACCGCGACTTGCTCGATAAAATGGTCCTGCCCAAGTTTACCTTCAATTTTTTGTGGGGCGATATACTTACCACCGGAGGTTTTCATTAGCTCTTTAAGACGGTCAGTAATAAATAAGGTGCCATCGTCTGCAAGATGTCCAACATCTCCAGTTTTAAAATATCCCTCTTCATCAAAAGCTTGATGGGTGGCT
>JBQGON010000023.1:0-31773 GCA_052087065.1 Vibrio sp.
TGCTTTTTCCACAGCGGTATGGTCTTTCCACAACACAAACATCGCATTGGGGTTTTCAGCAAACTCAGGGCGTAGTGCCAGTACATTGCCTTCTTTATCAATCGGAGCAGGCGTTGAGCCGGTGGTATCCACACCAATACCCACCACAGATTGGGCAATCGCATCAGAAACTTGAGACAACGCTTCTTGCACCGCCGACGTCATCGCTTCGATATAGTCCTTCGGATGATGGCGAAATTGTGAATACTCTGGATTGGTATATTTTCCATCCATCCAACGTGGATAGTAGGTCACACCTGAAGAGATCTCTTCACCAGTTGATGCGTTAACTAAAAGGGCTCTAACTGAATCAGAGCCAAAATCAAGACCAATGACATGAGCTTGATCTGCAGAGATATTTTCCATGACAGCTCCATTAAGGTTCGGAATTGCTAGAAGTTATACTCGCATCACTGAGCTTCAACCATGAATCAAGCCGCTACAAATATGGACAAAATTGTCACAACAGTTAAATCGTGCGCTTGCTAAAAAAATCATAAAAATTAGAAAAAGACCAAGTTCACAAAAAAAACACGCCACAAAAGTGCTAAAACGGCCTAATTATGGCAAAAAAGTGAGGTTATTGAGATCTAGCTCATATATTCGCAAACTAACCGGATGGATAAATCCGCTACTTTCATTTGTTGTGATTTTAGTCACTTCACGAATTCATAAACACAGCAAATAATGGAGAGGAACCCTATATCTATAAATATAAATCATATAACTACAAATCAGCGGATGAACAATTATGAAACTGAAAACCCTACTTGCAACAACAGCCCTTACCGGCTTAACGCTACTGAGCGCTTCAGCCAGTGCATTTTCCCTTTTTGGATCCGACGATGATGACACATTAAAACTCGGTTACTTAGTCAAACAACCCGAAGAACCATGGTTTCAAACTGAATGGGCTTTCGCCGAAAAAGCCGGTAAAGACCATAACTTTGAAGTCATTAAAATGGCCATTCCTGACGGAGAAAAAACCCTCAATGCCATTGACACCTTAGCGGCCAGTGGCGCAAAAGGCTTTGTTATCTGTACTCCAGATCCAAAACTCGGGCCTGCCATCATGGCAAAAGCCAAGAGCTACGGGTTGAAAGTGGTTACGGTTGACGATCAGTTCTTGAATGCTAAAGGCCAACCCATGAAGCAAGTGCCTTTAGTGATGATGGCGGCGAGTCAAATCGGGCAACGTCAAGGTCAAGAATTAATAAAAGAAATGAAAAAACGTGGCTGGGATCAGTCCACAACCGGTGTCATGGCAATCACTGCCGACGAGCTTGATACGGCACGTCGTCGTGTTAATGGCGCAATTAAAGCCATCAAAGCATCAGAATTCCCTGCAGCAAATATTCACCGTGTCCCAACCAAAACTAACGATATTCCTGGCGCTTTAGATGCCGCAAACTCGCTCCTTGTACAATATCCAAATGTTAAACAATGGCTCATTGTTGGCATGAACGATAACACGGTTCTCGGCGGCGTACGTGCGACAGAAGGCCAAGGATTTAATGCCGACAATGTCATCGGTATTGGTATCAACGGTGTCGACGCGGTCAATGAACTGGCGAAATCTAAACCAACCGGTTTCTACGGCTCTCTACTTCCAAGCCCTGATGTACATGGCTACAAAAGTATTGAATCGCTTTACAAGTGGGTAGAAGACGGCGTTGAACCGAAGAAATTTGTCGAAGTAACCGATGTCGTTCTCATTACTCGTGACAACTTTAAAGAAGAGCTTGCGAAAAAAGGCCTGTAATTTTCACCCCTAAATATCATAAAACAATAAAGCAATATTAGCGGCAACCTAGTTGCCGCTTTGCAACCACAGGAGAGAAGGTCATGGATAAAACCCCTTCGTACCTAGAATTTTGTAATATTTCCAAGCACTTCCCAGGTGTAAAAGCCCTGACAGACATCAGTTTTAAAGCCAATAGCGGAAGCGTGCATGCCCTTATGGGGGAAAATGGTGCAGGCAAATCGACGCTATTGAAAACCCTCAGTGGCTTACATCAACCCACCGAAGGTCATTTTAATATCGATGGCACAGATTATACTTTCACAAATGCCAATGATGCATTAGATCAAGGTATTGCCATCATCTATCAAGAGCTCAATCTAGTACCTGAGCTCAGCGTCGCAGAGAATATTTTTTTAGGGCAATACCCGACACGTAATGGCACTGTCGACTTTGACACGCTCAACCAAAAAGCCCGCGAGCAACTGGAACGCTTGGGCGA
Source organism: Vibrio sp. (assembly GCA_052087065.1). GTDB lineage: Bacteria > Pseudomonadota > Gammaproteobacteria > Enterobacterales > Vibrionaceae > Vibrio. Next base: position 2,283 of record JBQGON010000023.1, read on the forward strand.
ATACTTTGATCCATCGTATCCGCTGAAAGATTTTTCTATTGGGCAATGGCAAATGGTCGAAATTGCCAAGGCATTAAGCCGTAATGCACAAATTATCGCTTTTGATGAACCCACCAGTAGCTTGTCACAACGGGAAATCGAAAACCTTTTTAAAGTCATTCGTGAACTACGGGATTCCGGAAAAATCATTCTGTATGTATCGCACCGAATGGAAGAAATCTTCCACCTCTGTGATGCCTTAACCATATTCAAAGATGGAACTCATGTAGAAACCTTCCACGACCTCAGCAAACTGACGCACGAACGATTAGTTGAGCTGATGGTTGGCCGAGAAATTGATGATATTTATAACTACCGCTCTCGCCCAATCGGTGAAAGTGGCTTACGTCTCGATAACATCGAAGGCCACGGCCTCACTGCTCCGGTCTCTTTGGACATTAAACAAGGGGAAATTCTGGGGTTGTTTGGCTTGGTGGGTGCAGGTCGTACGGAGCTGACACGCTTAATTTTTGGCGCTGAAAAGTACACCAATGGCACCTTGTATCATCATGGTGTGCCACTCAAAGTGCAGTGTCCGGAAGATGCGATCCGCGCTGGTATTACTTTATGTCCAGAAGATCGCAAAGCAGACGGCATCGTCCCTATTCTTTCTGTTGCCGAAAATACCAATATCAGTGCACGTCGCTGGCACTTACGCTTAAAAAGCATGATTGATTTTAGTTGGGAAGGCGAAAATGCCCAAGAGCAACGGAAATCACTCAATATTAAAACGTCCTCACTAGAGCAGCGTATCGGTGATCTTTCCGGTGGTAACCAACAAAAAGTGATTTTAGGTCGCTGGCTATCGACAGCCATGAGTGTGATTTTATTAGATGAACCGACACGAGGTATCGATATTGGTGCTAAATCTGAAATTTACGAGTTAATTTTTAAGTTAGCGGAAAATGGCGTCACAGTCTTAGTGGTGTCGAGTGACTTACCAGAAGTGCTCGGCATTTCAGACCGCCTATTAGTTATGAAAGAAGGCGCTATTTCTGGTGAATTACAGCGCGATGAATTTAACGAACAAACCGCACTGCGTCTTGCCATGCTTGGCAAAGACCAGACCGCCGCTTAATTACAAGGATTCTAGATATGTCAGTATCAACTACTCATGCACAAGAAAATGCAAACAACAAGAAGCGCTCACTGAGTCTAGCGGGGATTTGGGACACGTTTGGTATGTTAATCGTGTTCGCAGTCCTATTTATACTCTGTAGCTTATTCATCCCCTACTTTGCCACCTTTATTAACATGAAAGGACTCGGACTTGCTATCTCTATGAGTGGCATGGTCGCCTGTGCCATGTTGTTTTGTCTGGCTTGTGGGGAGTTAGACCTCTCTGTGGCATCCGTTATCGCCTGCTCCGGTGTGGTCACCGCTGTAGCGATTAATGCCACCAACAGTGTGGTACTTGGGATTGGTGCCGGATTACTGTCTGGTGTCGCGTTTGGTTTACTCAATGGTTTTATCATTGCTAAATTACAAATTAACGCATTAATTACCACACTCGCGACCATGCAAATTGCCCGAGGCCTCGGTTATATTATTTCCGATGGTAAAGCAGTTGGCATCACCGAAGAGAGTTTTTTCTCTCTGGGTAATTCATCATTCATCGGTATCCCCACACCGGTATGGCTTACCATCATCGCGTTTGTTATTTTTGCTTTCCTACTTAACCGCACCGTCTATGGCAGAAATACCTTAGCAATTGGGGGTAATGAAGAAGCCGCACGTTTGGCCGGGGTGAGCGTAGTAAAAACGAAGATGTGGATTTTTGTCATCTCCGGTTTTATTTCTGCCCTCGCTGGCGTCATCCTTGCAGCCCGGATGACCAGTGGGCAGCCCATGACGTCTGTCGGCTTTGAGCTCGTGGTTATTTCAGCGTGTGTACTAGGCGGAGTCTCGCTAAAAGGTGGCATTGGTAAAGTCTCCTACGTTATTGCAGGGGTCTTAATCCTCGGCACCGTTGAAAATGCGATGAACCTATTAAATATGTCCCCGTTCGCACAATATGTTGTCCGCGGTACTATCTTGCTGGCAGCTGTTATTTTTGACCGTTACAAACAGAAAAAACGCTAACCCCACTCGTTGGATTTATTTTATTAAAAAGAGCCTAAATTTATTTAGGCTCTTTTTTGTTTTTAATAACTTAGGATATTTATTTTAATAAAAAAATTAAATGCTTTCTTAATTTCTTGTGAACAAGATGTAAAAATACTTGCTATTAAGATGGATAATTTTGCTACTAAAAATGTTATGTGATTAATCTCGACTACTGGAAATAATTATAAATATAGGATCACTGACGTATAAAAATAATAGATAAACAATTTAATTAAAATCCGTGAAATAAATCCGTTAATAAAAGGAACATCAATATGTTTAAAAAACTTTCTACAGCGGTAGCAATCAGTTCATTATTGATGTCTGGTTCGCTTATGGCGCAATCGCTCACTGTCGGTTTTTCGCAAATTGGCTCTGAATCAGGTTGGCGAGCCGCAGAAACCTCTGTCGCGAAAACTGAAGCCGCCAAGCGAGACATCAATTTAAAAATCTCTGATGCTCAACAAAAACAAGAAAACCAAATCAAAGCCGTGCGCTCGTTCATCGCGCAAGGCGTGGATGCCATCTTTATCGCTCCCGTCGTGCAAACCGGTTGGGGCCCCGTTCTAGAAGAAGCAAAAGATTATGATATTCCAGTTTTTCTTCTCGACCGTGGTATCAGCGTTAAAGATAAATCACTTTATATGACCGCCGTCACTGCGGACAACGTTTTAGAAGGCAAAGTTGCCGGTGACTGGCTGATTAATAAAGTCAAAAACCGTAAAAGCTGTGATGTTGTAGAGCTACAAGGAACCGTCGGTGCTAGTGTAGCGATCGATCGTAAAAAAGGCTTTCATGACGCCGTTAAGAACGTGAAAAACATTCACATAGTTCGCACCCAATCCGGTGAATTTACCCGTAGTAAAGGTAAAGAAGTCATGGAAAGCTTCATTAAAGCAGAAGATGACGGAAAAAATATTTGTGCCGTTTTCTCGCATAATGACGATATGGCTATCGGTGCTATTCAAGCAATAAAAGAAGCAGGATTACAACCGGGTAAAGATATTTTAATTGTGTCCATTGATGCTGTGCCTGATATTTTCAAAGCGATGAAAAAAGGCGAAAGTAATGCCACCGTTGAATTAACACCAAATATGGCTGGCCCTGCCTTTGATGCGCTTATTTCTTATAAAAAAGATGGCGTAGTTCCACCGAAGAAAATTGTCACCAAATCAACATTATTCTTACCTAAAGACGCGGACAAAGAAATTAAGATCAAAGAAAACCTTGGTTATTAATAACTGCAATTAGGAAGTGCCGTATATATCCATGCTCGATTGAGCATGGATATCACAATGGAGTAAAGAATGATGTCTACAGAAACGTCAAATCCTGACTTATTACTCGATGCCAAACGCATTTGTAAGTTTTTTCCCGGGGTGAAAGCGCTACAAAACGTCGATTTCTCGCTACGCAAAGGAGAAATTATGGCGCTCTTAGGCGAAAATGGCGCAGGAAAATCGACCTTAGTAAAAACACTCACTGGAGTCTATGAAAAAGATTCTGGCGAAATCTGGTTAGATGGCCAAGCAATTTCCCCCAAAAGTACGGCTGACGCCCAAGAGCTGGGAATTGGTACCGTATATCAAGAAGTCAATTTATTACCGAACATGTCGGTGATGGACAATTTGTTTATCGGACATGAACCGAAGAAGTTTGGCTTTGTCGACAGAAAAGCCATGGCAGTTAAAGCGCAGAAAATTGTCGACAGCTATGGTTTAAACATTGATGTCAGTTTACCTCTGAATCAGTTTTCTGTCGCCATCCAACAAGTCATCGCTATCGCTCGGGCGATTTCTATGTCAGCGAAAATTCTCATCTTAGATGAACCGACCGCCAGTTTAGATGGTAATGAAGTCAAAATGCTGTTTGATATTATGCGCGATCTCAAACAAAAAGGCGTTAGCCTCGTCTTCATTACTCACTTCCTCGATCAAGTTTATGAAGTCAGCGATCGCATCACCGTCTTACGCAATGGCCAGCTAGTTGGCACTCGCGAAACCGCAGAATTACCGCAGATTGAACTGGTGCAAATGATGCTCGGCCATGAACTCGAAGGAAATGCCATGCAACGTGCTGGTAAAACCAAGTGGCAAGGTAACTCGGTGATCAAGCTTTCTAACTTTGGTAAAAAAGGCACCATACAACCTTTCGATATGGAAATTCATGCCGGCGAAATTGTTGGCTTAGCGGGGCTATTAGGCTCTGGACGAACGGAAACGGCTCAAGTGATTTTTGGTATTGAATCGAGTGATTCTGGCGAGTGTTACTTACACAATAAACCCGTCGCGATAAAAAGCGCGCGGCAAGCCTCCCACCTCGGACTCGGTTATTGCCCTGAAGATCGTAAAACCGATGGTATTATTGGCGCCGCCTCTGTGCGAGAAAACATTATCTTAGCCCTTCAAGCACAACGCGGTTGGTTTAAGCCACTTTCCACCAAAGAGCAAACCGAAATTGCCGAACGCTTTGTTAAACAGCTCGCCATTAAAACCCCCAATATCGAACAGCCCATTGAGTTTCTCTCCGGTGGGAATCAGCAAAAAGTCTTGCTCGCGCGCTGGCTACTGACCAAACCGAAATTTTTAATCCTTGATGAGCCAACGCGTGGCATCGATGTGGGTGCCCACGCGGAAATTATTCGTTTAATCGAAAGCCTCTGTGCTGATGGCTTAGCCTTATTAGTTATTTCTTCTGAGTTAGAAGAACTGACAGGTTATGCCGATCGCGTGGTGGTGTTAAAAGATCGCAAACAAGTCGCGGAAATCTCTTCGGATGACCTTTCCGTTCCAGCAATTATGCAAGCGATAGCAAGTTAAGGCGGAACTATGAGCTTTTTAAACCCAACGTCTGAATCCGCAAGGCAAAAGAAATCGTCATTTCATATGCCCAAAGGAACCCCGCAATTAGCGGCTTTAGTGTTACTGCTAATCGTTAATAGCCTCATTGCAGATAACTTTTTTTCTATTCATATCCAAGACGGGCGCTTATTTGGTAGCACCATCGATATCCTCAATCGCGGGGCTCCTGTCGCGCTTTTGACCGTCGGCATGACACTGGTGGGATTGACCTCTCCGTTGGCGCGGTAATGGCAATCAGTGGCGCAGTGATGGCAAGCCTCGCCTCACAAGGCTACGAACCAGGCTTTATTTTGATGTGTGCGATTGCCGCTGGAGCGGTATGCGGACTTTGGAATGGTTTTTTAGTCGCTGTTTTCAAAATTCAGCCGATTGTCGCCACCTTAATTCTCATGGTCGCCGGGCGAGGTATTGCCCAGCTTATCACCAAAGGCCAAGTCATCACGTTTACTAACGACACGCTCTCTTGGCTAGGAAGTGGTTCTTTCTTGTACCTACCGACCCCCGTATGGCTGATGATATGCGCAGCGCTAGCCATTTGGCTGTTAACCAAGAAAACAGCGCTCGGCTTATTCATTGAGTCGGTGGGGATTAATATTAAGGCGGCAAAAAATGCCGGTATCCATACACCTGCGATCGTGATGTCGGTGTATGTGGTCAGCGGGGTTATGGCCTCAATCGCCGGGATAGTCGTGGCCGCAGATATTCAAGGTGCCGATGCTAATAATGCCGGTTTATGGTTAGAAATGGATGCAATCTTAGCGGTTGTCATTGGGGGTACATCGCTCATGGGTGGGCGCTTCAATTTATTTACTGCCCTAATTGGTGCTTATATCATTCAAAGTATTAACACTGGGATTTTGTTGTCTGGATATCAACCGCAATGGAACCAAATCGTTAAAGCGGTCGTGGTACTGATTGTGCTGGTCTTGCAATCTCCGGCTGTGATTCGCGCTATTAAAGGGAGAATGAAAAATGATTAAACGTCATTTCCCACTGTTTATTACCATCAGTGTTTTCCTGATTGGCTACTTTTTTTGTATGCTGGAATTTCCCGCATTCATGACCACGCGAGTGATCTGTAACATACTAACCGATAATGCTTTTCTCGGAATTCTCGCGGTTGGGATGACCTTTGTCATTCTTTCTGGTGGGATTGATTTGTCGGTTGGCTCAGTGATTGCTTTTACTGGCGTACTCATGGCCACACTCATCAGTCATGGCATCCACCCTTATATGGCGATGCTTATCACTCTGATTGCTGGCGCGCTTTTTGGGGCTTTTATGGGCTGGATCATCGATACCCTGAAGATACCATCCTTTATCGTCACCTTAGCCGGCATGTTCTTTTTACGTGGCACCAGCTTTTTGATCTCAGAACAATCAATTCCGATTGATCATCCAACCTTCCATGCATTATCTCGGACGTCTTGGCATATTTTTGGCGGCGGGCGTTTAAGCTTGATCGCGGTAATTATGTTGGTCGTGGTGGCGGTTGGTATGTTGCTCGCGCATCGCACTCGCTTTGGGAATAACGTTTATGCAATAGGAGGCAACCCAACGTCCGCATCATTGATGGGAATATCCGTAAGAATGACAACGATTGGAATTTATACGCTTTCGACACTCTTGGCTTCGCTGGCAGGGATTGTCTTTTCTATTTATACCTCCGCGGGTTATCCACTCGCGGCTGTCGGTGTAGAACTCGATGCAATTGCGGCAGTCGTCATTGGTGGAACCTTGCTGTCAGGCGGTGTTGGTACCGTCTTTGGCTCACTCTTCGGTGTATTAATTCAAGGATTAATCCAAACCTACATTACCTTTGATGGCACATTAAGTTCATGGTGGACCAAAATTATCGTTGGTATTTTACTCTTTACCTTTATTGGCATGCAGCGGTTACTGATCGTCATCAGTGAACGACGTAAAGTCGTCCATACGGTTGGGTCTGATAAAGAAGTGCCGCTCCCCAGTTAAGCACCAAAACGCTCGTTTGTTTTCCATTTCCCCTCTGGTATTGAGTCCACTTGCCAGAGGGGCTTTTTACTTCTGGGAGGGAGTAACGGGTTTTACACGGACTTGCTCGATCGATTCCGGTCGGCGCCAGATAACCACTAAAGCAATCAACATCCCAGCCGATGCCGTCAAGATAATCCACATCGGGGTATTATGTAGCATCAAAATCGCAAAACACACCGAAATCGAGACCGTCGACAGCCATTTATTACGTCGCGAGATGATCTTGCCATTTTGCCAATTCGTGATCATGTCGCGAAAAAAAGCCCGTGACATCAGAAATCGATAAATTGTCGGGGACCCTTTTGCCGATGCCCAAGCGCTTAAAATAACAAACTCAGTGGCGGGCAAGCCAGGGAGTAATACACCAGCAAATGCGAGTAATAAGCTCACGACAGCAATGACTTTGTACATCCATAATCGCATAGCGAACCCTCAACCCCAAAACCTATTCAGAGTATAAATGAAGCGCTACGGCGAAGAAACTACTTATCATCGCGAACGACATGCATCCGCCATTCATACGCTCAACACTTGGTTTTAATCGCGCGAACACAACGTTCAACGACATCATCAAATGAGCCATCAATACTGATTTGTACAACGTCTTGCTCATTCACGTCAGGCATCTCTAATGTATCAAACTGACTTTTCAGTAATTCGACTGGCATGAAATGATCCGCTCGCTCCTGCATGCGCTGCTTGACGAGTTCAAACTCACCATGCAAATGAATAAACGTGACTTTCTCATTACCTTGACGAATTTGCTCTCGGTAACGGCGCTTCAATGCAGAACAAACGATAACCCCTTCTTCCGATTTCATCTCAATGCTGAATGCCGCATCGTTGATGCGCTCTAACCAAGGCGCTCGGTCATCATCATTTAATGGGTTTCCCGATTTCATTTTGAGGATATTGGCTTTTGGGTGTAAGTCATCCCCATCAATAAATTTTGCGCCTAAACGCTCAGCAACCGCTGCACCAATCGATGATTTTCCGCAGCTTGAAACGCCCATGAACAGATAGCTGTTGCCTTTTTTTTCTTTAGCCACTTTATTGACCTCACTCTCATTTCCGAACTTTGTTGATTTCCACTCTACCACGTTACCCGTAACATGTTACCCATAACTAAAAGAAATGTGAACGCATTAACAAACCCTCAAAAAGGTACCTTTTATGTCCGATATCTCGCTTATCTACACCGCAGCAGGCTCCATCGCCTTACTGCTCTTTCTCGTCATGAAGGTAAGACTTCATGCCGTTGTCGCGCTTATTCTCGTCTCTTTCATCGCTGGCTTAGCCTCAGGTATGAACCCTGCTGACATTGCCGCGACGATTGAAAAAGGAATGGGGGGAACACTCGGTTTTGTCGCGGTTGTCGTCGCATTAGGTGCGATGTTCGGTCGTGTGATGGAAGAAACGGGCGCGCTTGATCAGGTCGCCTATACCTTGCTGCATCGCTTTGGTAATAATAAAGCACATTGGGCAATGACCTTTACTGGCTTTATTTGTGCCCTACCTTTGTTTTTTGATGTGGCTGTTGTTCTATTAATCGGTATCGCATTTGCGGTCGTCAGACGCGGTGGCGGCAGTGTGGTAAAAATTGGTATTTCACTGCTCGCGGGTATTGCCACCTGCCAAGCATTTTTGATTCCAGCGCCAGGGCCGATTCTAGTCGCGTCTCAATTGGATGCGAACTTTGGTTATATGATTGGTATCGGTTTATTAGCCTCAATTCCGGCGATGATTTTAGGTGGCCCAATCTTTAGTAGCCTTATTGCTAAAAAGGTCCACGTTGAATTACCTGAACATGCACAATCGACCGAACAAGAGCGCGAAGGCGGTACACCGCCTTCATTTGGACTGGCGATCAGTATGATTGCTTTTCCGTTGTTATTGATTGGCTTAAAAACGATTGTAGCTCGCTTTATCGATAAAGACTCTGCACTCAATGGTTGGTTACAACTGATTGGCCACCCATTTACGGCCATTCTGCTCGCCTGTTTGTTAGCTTTCTATTTATTGGGCGTTCGCCGCGGGGTTTCTCGAGAACGTATCATGGAAATCTGCGGGAGCGCGCTACAGCCAGCTGGGGTCATTATTCTGGTCACGGGCGCTGGCGGCGTATTCAAACAAGTACTTATTGACTCTGGTGTGGGTGGTGCGCTAGGTAATATGCTGACAGAGACAGGCTTGCCGGTTGTCGTATTGGCTTTCATCCTTGCCGCTGCTGTGCGAGTCATTCAAGGTTCCGCGACCGTCGCTATGCTGACTGCGTGTGGTCTCATTACGCCAATGCTCGAACCCCTGCATCTCGGTGGCGCACAATTGGCCGCTGTGACCATAGCTATTGGTGGGGGCGCGATTGTGCTATCGCACGTCAACGATTCAGGTTTTTGGTTAGCCAATCGCTTTTTAGGGTTGTCTGAAAAGCAAACACTACAAACCTGGACCGTGATGGAAACCATTATTGGTACAACAGGCGCACTCGTTGCCATTCTGGTTTCGCTCTTCCTGCCATAAACCGGGTAACTTGCATGCCACAAATAATAAGGCCCAGCATCATGCTGGGCCTTATTTTGAACTCTCTCATGACGAACTGCGTAAGCTTTCCCCGATATCAAGACGATAGCTAAGGTCAATCGCTGACTCCTCATAAGACAAGCCTTTTAACCGCTCCACCAGTTGTGTGGCCGCGAGCCGCCCAACTTGCTCACGCGGAGTAATAACGCTCGCCAGTGTCGGGATCATCGACTGCCCCACATCATGACCGTGAAAACCCGCGACGCCCATTTGCTCAGGGACTCGGATACGCTGGCGCTGGCATTCAAAAATCACCCCGGCCGCTAAATCATCATTCGTGCAAAAAACACTATCAACCTGTGGGTATTTTGCCAAACTTTGATGCAATAACTCCGCCCCCAAAGAGAATGAAGACGCTCTATTGGTAGTGATCGACGCCGGTACTAACCCTGCGGCAAGCATTGCTGTCTCGTAGCCTTGCATTTTCTGCCGCGTGCGCTCGTCCATCCGAGCACCTAAATAAATAATATGCCGATGCCCTTTGGCTATCATAACTTCCGTCATTTCTTGAGCCGCCCGGCGATTATTCCAGCCAATACATTGCTGAATGCAAGGCGACGCCGAATCCATCATTTCAATGACAGGAATGCCTGACGTTTCAATCATACGCACCGTTCTTGGGCTATGATGACTTTCTGATAAGAGCAATCCATCGATGTTATAAGATAAAAGAGATGCAATGCGGGCTTCTTCTACCTCAGGCAAATAACCATAGTGTGCAAACATGGTTTGATAACCAAACTGTTCGGTCACTTTTTCAATACCACGAATTACTTCAGAAAAGACTTGGTTGGTTAATGAGGGCACCAACACGCCAATCGCATGGCTCTTTGACTGAGCCAGGATCTCTGGAGCTCGGTTCGGGATGTATCCCAACACCTCAACCGCATGCGCAATCTTAGCTCGAGTTAATGCCGATACTTGGTTTTCGTTTTTCAAATAACGACTGACCGTCATTTTGGTTACGCCGACTTGGTCAGCAACATCTTGTAGGGTCGGTCGACGTTTTTTAGTCATATGCGGAGTCTATCATTAAAAAGAAGTCCCTTCTTACTATGCCAATCACGATATGTCATTGACTAAAAGCAATACACTACTACATTATCAACGCTGAGGTGAATATCCGTTAGTAAAAACATGATTGCAATGTGTTTAGGCACAATGTAGCTATGAGCTACTCGATTGAATGATAGAATTAATTAACATATCAAGCTTCATTTTCTCATCGACCACACAATAGGGTTAACTGGCTTTCTGCAGGTAAACATAATGGATTGGTCAGATTAATCTGGTAAATCATAACTAACGCACTTTGAGCAAATTTAGTTGCTTCATTATCGCATAGAGAATACGCACCATTCAGTATTGTGTCGATTTCTAATGAAAGTTCATCAGGTAAACATTTGGAAACATCTCCAGTACCTAAATATTCCCTCAGCTTTTATTAAAACCAGATTTATCATTATCAAGTAATAATCCAACATACACCTTGTTAAATACTTCACTTTTATTCGTTAATGATTGTTGATGTTCAATATAACCACAAAGCACATCAAAATATAAAAAATCATCCATATATATTGTGTAAAAATAATATTAAACATTGATTTTAATCAATAATAATGGAACTTATAATTCTCATTAATAATAATGATAACAGTTGTATACATCATACTAATATATAGGCAGAGGATTGTGGTACGAATAAGTATAATATAATCTGTGCTGTGATGAATTAGCCCAAAAATGATACAGTTCTTTCATCAAAACTGCTGCTTATTCGTGTTTTATGTGCGTATACTGGTGTACTAATGAGTAACAATTAGGAGGAATGCATGCCCTACATGATGTTAACTTTGGCTGCTATGTTCTGGGGCGGAAACTATGTTATTGGTCATATCTTAGTTTCAGAAGCAGATCCAATATTGATGACAGAATCCAGATGGCTTATAACAGCAATTTTATTATCGGTTCTTTACTCATCTCATATAAAAAGTGATTACCTAAAGATTAAAAAATCATTTTTTTCAATATTATTACTTTCAATTTTTGGACAAGTTTTATTTCCGCTCACTCTATACATTGGGTTACAAACAACAACATCACTTAATGCTGCGATTTATATGTCAGCAACTCCATGTATGGTTTTAATTATCAACCGATTTATTTTTAAGGATACTGTTAGCAGAAATAACATAATAGGTGTTTTTTTGAGCACACTGGGAGTTATTTATTTGATATTGAAAGGAAATATAAAAAATTCAGACTTTTTAAATACCATAAACGTTGGTGATGTATGGGCGATGGGGTCAGCAATGAGTTGGGCCTTTTATTGCTCATTTCTGCGTATTAAAGATAAAACCATAAGTAGCAATGCATTTGTCACGACCAGTTCGGTATTGGGTGCTGTAATCCTGTCGCCTATCGTGTGGTACTACTGTACAACTCAGCAACAAATTAACCTTGAGTCCTACACTCAAGGACCATTTTGGCTTGGTCTTATGTACTTAGTTGTTTTCCCATCTTGGCTATCTTATGTTTTTTGGAATAAGGGGATCGGTGAAATAGGAGCCACACGCGGTGAAATATATACACACATTATTCCTTTATCAGGAGGGGTATTCAGCGTCCTTTTCCTAGGAGTAAGAATGGAGCCATTTCATCTTGTGAGTGCCATTCTTATTGCGTTGGGTATCTGGTTTTGTTCAAAAAAAGAAAAAGCTAATGTGACACCAATACCACCTTCAGCATAAATAAGCGCCTTGCTAGATTGCCAAGCTAGCATTGATGGTGGATATTCCGAGTTATGGATGCTTCCACTGTGAGAACCTTGAGCGATGATGGTACCATCAATTAACATTAGCATAGCGATAGAAATGCGCTCACTTAACTCTGAGCCCAGAACTGGTAGTGCGGATCACTACGGGCAAACTTTATTGTCTCTACACAAACCTAAACCCGCTGACCCGCCACATAGCCGCTTGACCAAGCCCACTGGAAATTATATCCCCCTAGCCAACCGGTCACATCCATCACTTCACCAATGAAATACAACCCTTTCACCGTCTTACATTCCATGGTTTTAGACGACAGTACATTGGTGTCCACACCGCCTAGTGTAACCTCAGCGGTTCGATAACCTTCGGTACCATTGGGTAAGACTTTCCAAGCTTGTAATTGCTCGCTCACTTGTGCCAGTTGTCGGCCTTGAAACTGTTTAAGGGGTTTATCGGTAATTAACTTACGCTCAATCAGAACTTCTACTAGCCTTTTCGGCAACACTTTCGCTAACGTCGTTTTTAGCGTTTGGTTTGGGTGCTTTTCTAGTGCTGCAGCTAAGAGTTCATCGATATCCACATTCGGTACTAAGTTGACACTCACCGCTTGTCCTGGCTTCCAAAATGACGAGATCTGCAAAACCGCTGGGCCAGATAAACCGCGATGAGTAAACAGTAACGATTCTTTAAATACGCTACCATCTTGTGCTTCGATTTCAGACGCAACCCCAACACCAGATAATTCAGCAAACGCGTCTTTATCCTCTTTGTGTAAGGTAAATGGAACTAGACCCGCGGTGGTGGGTATAATCGGCAAGCCAAACTGCTCGGCCACTTTGTAACCAAATGGAGTTGCTCCCAGTTTTGGCATGGATAAGCCACCGGTCGCGATGACTAAAGACTCACAAGCGATATTGCCATGTGTGGTGGCCAATTCAAACCCTTGCTCTGTCGCTTCAATGTGAGTCACACCGACTTGATATTGCTGTTCAATCGTGGGCTGCTCCACTTCAGCCAGCAGCATTTTCACAATGTCTTTGGCACTATCTTGGCAAAACAGCTGCCCATGCTCCCGCTCTTCATAGTCGATCCCATACTGGCTGACTAAACCAATAAAATCCCATTGTGTGTACTGAGATAATGCCGATTTAACAAAGTGCGGATTACCGCATAAATAATGGTTCGCGGTAATATCGTAATTGGTAAAGTTACAACGACCACCGCCAGAAATCAGAATTTTCCGCCCCGGCTTTTTGGCGTGATCCAACACAAGCACTTGTCGACCGCGCTTACCAGCCTCAGCGGCACACATTAACCCTGCCGCTCCGGCTCCTATTACGACAACATCGACTTTCTTACTCATGCTTTACTTTACCTATTACAGAAATAAAAAAGGATGTGCTAGGCACATCCTTTACTTAATACATCGCCATTTTAGCGATAAACAAGAACTTTTCCAATCTCAGTTTAAACAATCAGCATTGCTGCTAACATAACCACCAGCAGTGCAGCATTTAAACCAAACAAGTGCCGCACCCGCTCACATTTAGCAGTAAACACATCATCATGATGTTTTTGATAATCTCGATTCTTGAGATAATGATACAAACGCACTTGCTTCGCGAAGTTGCCTTGTAGGGAGAAAAACACTCTCCCATCCACTTGCTGATACAACAACGGATGGGCTTCCCTCATGATATATAACAACGATCGCAACGCGCTGAAACACCGAGCCACATTTACGCAGGTTACGATAAATAAGGCTAACAAAAACATATCTATACCGAGCATCTTCTCCTCCCCACACCTTCTGAGGACTCAGAGAAGAAAAGAGCATCGAGGACTAATCTCGTTTTCTACTCAGCTGGAGTGTCCATTACAGAAGATGAATTCTCTTTCGCCATGCTGGCTAGGTCTTTATCAATAAAGAACAAGGCTTGGCCATTTTCGCCGACCAATTCAAGTTTATCTAAAATACCTTTAAACAATTTTTCTTCTTCATGTTGTTCTGCTACATACCATTGAAGAAAATTAAACGTTGAGTAGTCTTGCGTCGTGAACGCAACATGCGCGAGCTTGTTGATGTTTTTTGTGATCATTTGCTCATGTTCAAACGTCTCACGGAATACATCACCAAGACCAGAGTAATCATGTTTTGGAGCGTCAATGGTCCCTAAAATAGGTAATGCCCCCGTTTCACTGACATACGTGAATAAACGGTGCATATGTTCCATCTCTTCTTGGGCATGTTTGCGCAAAAACATAGCTGCGCCTTCGAACCCTTTATCTTCACACCAAGCACTCATCTGTAAGTATAGATTGGATGAGAAAAATTCTAGGTTAATTTGCTCATTTAGCTCATCGATCATCGCCTTTGCTAACATACGCGCTCCTAACTCTCTATCTAATAGTTTATTTATCAAACTATAACATGTTCATGTGATAATGTGATAATGTGAGGTAAGTTTAGCCGTCACTGGGATCTGGGATCACATCGACAACATATCGCTCACTGACCCTGCTAAACTAAATATTATTCGCCTCTGTAGGAGATAGCATTATGAGTTATCAACACTTTTTAGTTGCCGTCGATTTATCGGAAGACAGTAAAATTCTGATCGATAAGGCTGTCGCTTTGGCAAAGCCACTGAATGCAAATATTTCATTTATTCATATCGATGTGAATTATGCGGAGCTTTACACCGGATTAATCGACATTAATTTGGCCGAAACACAAAACCATTCAATGGAGTCTTCGCTCGATCAACTGCGAGAACTGGCAGCCTATGCCAATTACCCGATCACTCATACTTTAGTGGGCAGTGGCGACTTGAGTAATGAAATGTGTGAGACCATTGAGCAATTCAATATTGACCTTGTGGTGTGTGGACATCATCAAGATTTTTGGAGTAAATTACTGTCTTCTACTCGACAACTCATGAACTGTACTCCGGTGGATCTGCTAGTCGTTCCTTTTAACGAATAACAGGTTGCTGTGGTTGAGCAAAATAAGATAAGTCAGTCACCGCGCTTAAACTGGCCAACCACAGCAGCAACTCAATAGCGCTTTAATGAATCGGTGTGTTTTCGGTTTCCATATAAACCGGGAAATGCTTTTGCAGTTTGTGAAATGAACGTTCTAACTTCTTCTGTTTTTTGACCCATTTTTTCTGCTGTTTTGCTAATTTAGCAAGCTTCTTATGCGCTTTTTTCTGACGCTTAAGCGCTTTTTTTGTCGGTTTAATCTTAGCCCCTGTCGGGTCGAATACCATGACCCCGCCATTCTCCGTTTGACTCCCTTTCTCATCGTCGAGATAGCGACTATTCGCCAGTTGTTGCTGGGGATTTAATGCTATGGGTTTACACAATAAAGACTCATCTGCCGCACTACGCGCGCAACTACGACAAACATACGACAAACATAAGCAGAACTAGAAACCACTTGGCATAATTCATCGAATGAATTGGCGATCTCTTGGCGAGACCATTTACATAAGGTTTTACTCATCGCTTCGTCCTTATTTCATCACAGACGTGTTAAGTATCCGTCATTGATGCGAGAACATACACATCAAAGCGATTCTTTTTTGTGGCAATTGCCATTGTCGGTTTTTGGTGTTGCAGACACTGCGCATAGTCAGGGCGCTTGACCACCACGCGCTTAGTCGCCAACGCGAGTGCTGGCTCCAATAAACAGTCAGCATCATTATCCGCACCCACCAAAGACTGAAATACCCGCATTTCTTTTTTCACTAAGGCCGATTTCTTTTTATTTTCTGGATGAGGATACATCGGATCCAAATACACCACATCAGGTCTAATGAACTGCTCATCTTGGATTAATCTCTCCAGAGCCGTATGACTTGAGGCATGTAACAAGGTGACTCGTTCACTCACCCATTCACCAATATCACTATCTCGCTTCGCGCGTTCTATACCATCATCTAATAAGGCAGCCACAACGGGATGACGTTCAACCAATTGTACGCGGCAACCCAGTGATGCGAGGACGAACGCATCTCTACCCAGCCCAGCCGTGCCATCAAGGACCGTAGGTATCACGCCTTTATTTAAACCGACAGCTTTAGCGATAGACTGCCCTTTACCGCCACCAAACTTGCGGCGATGAGCGACCGCACCAGACGTCCAATCGACCGCAATCGCGCCTAACTTGGGCTCATCAAGTTTACGTAGCTCTAATCGCTCTTGCGTTAATACGAGGGCAAAAAGACTACTTTGATCATGAGTTAATCCCCAACGCTGCGCCAATACTGTCAATTCAGATTCACGTTGCTTGGCTTCGGCCAGTAACTGTATTCGCAAAAGAACGCTCCAATCATGCTGATACTGCTGCGCAGTTTACCGGATTTTCCTTTAAATACCCATTACTAGGTCCAGCGTCTCATCAGCTCACCACCAGAGAGGTGTTTTCTCACGCACAATGCTAAGATACCGCTATTGACCGATAGAAGAGACTCTCATGACTTCTCCATTAACCGCCAAGCTTGATGAACTTGATAAAGCCATTTTAAAAATTCTCATGGACGATGCACGTCGGCCATACGCCGACATGGCGAAACAATTTAACGTCAGTCCCGCAACCATCCACGTTCGTATCGAAAAGATGAAAGCCGCTGATGTTATTCAAGGAACCGAAGTTATCGTCAACACGAAGAAGTTGGGCTATGACGTCTGTTGCTTTATAGGTATCAATTTAAATGCCGCTCGAGATTATCATTCGGCGTTAGAAAAATTGAATGCTTTGGAAGAAGTGGTTGAGGCGTATTACACAACGGGGGCGTATAATATTTTTGTTAAATTGATGTGTCGTTCCATTGAAGAACTGCAATATGTATTAATTGATAAATTGCAGGCTATTGATGAGGTTCAATCAACAGAAACGTTAATTTCTTTGCAAAACCCCATCAACCGCACTGTGAATCCATAACCTTCATAACATCAGAGGCTATGCGTATGGTTCACGCCAAAACTACTTATTTAAGTAGTTTTGCAACTCTTCTGCCGAAATACCCTGCTCGGCAAGCTCTTTCGCCAAATTCTCTACCTGCTCATACTTGCGGGACTCAATGACGTGCTCAAATTGATAGACAAGATCTTTCAATATACTGACCGGTACTTGTTTTGCGGCACTCTGGATACGCTCACTACTTTGATTGCCTAGTTCAGCCAGCAATTTGCCAAACATTACCTTTTCTGGAGACTCGTCTAGCTGCTCTAAAACGCGAGCCATTTCGTAGGTTGTTAAAGACATTTATTCATGTTCCAAAAATATAATTAATAGAAGTACGAGGTGATGATACCAACTCGCACTGATATATAGATGCAGAGATAACTGTATCAGAGCCGATAATAATTAAGACTCAAATACCCACTGGTGCCATTTTTTCCCGGAAGGAGAAAATAGTATGGCAAGTCCTGGGAGTAATAACCACATTTGAATGGCAATATGCCAATACGGTGTAATATTTAATGACTGAATCAGCATTACAATGAAACCAGAGCCACTCATTTGTAGTAAACCCAGTAAAGCAGCTGCGGTCCCGGCCTTATCGCCAAAAGGCGCCAGCGCTTTACCTGCTGCTGCACCGAGTATCCATGCAAAGCCAATAGAAGAAATAAATATTGGCAGCATAAATCGTAAAGCGGATTGTTGACTAGACAACAATACCATTAGTCCACCAGCAATACCTAATAAAATAATTCCCATCACAATGGCGCGATGTGTGCCTAGTTTATCCATGATTTTCTGCGCGGTCATACACCCAATAATATTAAGTGCTGCATTGATTCCAAACCAGAAGGTAAAACTACTCATCGACAAACCAAGGCGGTCCATAAGTACTAATGGCGCAGACGTAACATAAGATAAAATCACCGCCATCGCTAACATGCACAAGCTGGCATGGAACAAAAACATCGGATGTTTTATAACACTCCAGTAACGCTCAAATTGAAAAACCGGCTTTAACTTCTCTTCGTCAGTGGCGGGATTGGTCTCTTTCATGATTGACCAAATGATGCCAGCCGACAACACACTATATCCAACCATAAAAGAAAAATTGGCGCGCCAAGAAAATGTTTGGGTTAGATAACTGCCTAAAATCGGTGCCAGTGCCGGAATGAAACAAATGGCGCCATTCAGGTAACTGATCATACGACCACTTTTCGCTGGACCAAAGACATCTCTAACTGTCGCAAAAGCCGCGACCGATGTTGCACACGCTCCAAAACCTTGCATAAGGCGTGCGGTAAGCATCCATTCAATCGTGTGAGCATACCAAGCAAGTAACGCACTGATACCGTATAAAGCAATTCCGCCAAGTGCTACGTAACGGCGCCCATAGCGATCCGCTAACGGCCCTGCAAATAATTGGCCTAACCCCATAGAAAAAAGAAACACGGTGATCGTGTATTTTGCTAAGGCATGTTCCACGTGAAACGTATCTGAAATCAAAGGCAACGCCGGTAGATAAATATCGATACCTAACGGGCTAAACAACACCAATAATGTTAAGAGTAGCAGTTGATAACGAGGCGGCGTGCTCGTCCGATGATATCTATCCACAAATCGCTCCTGAAGCTAAAAATTAACGCAAAATAATATAGTGAAATAACTGGTTAAAAACGAGTCGGATTGATGACTAAGGTAGTCATGGTCAAGTCAATCTCCCAAATAGCAGTCAGCCGTTCAAGCCGTCGGTTGCAACGATAATCGATATTAAACTCTATTTCACATCCCGCAATGAAAGCCATGGATTAAATTGCGACTTAATGCCAAAAAGAGTAACGTTATAAACATATTTTTAACGTTATGAAAACCTCATAGATATCGTTTCTTTCTCATCTAAATACGGATTGTTACAGTAAAGGATATTAACAGATGCAAGTCACAGCTCAACGTGTCGAAGCCCTACGCGGCTATATGGCACAACATAAAATCGATGCCATTATTATTCCTCATGAAGATGAATATCTGGGTGAGTACATCCCCGAACATAACGAACGCCTTCACTGGCTGACTGGCTTTACCGGCTCAGCGGGTGCCGCAGTCGTCAGCGCAACTTCTGCAGCAATCTTTGTCGACGGCCGCTATACCGTTCAAGTGGGCAAACAAGTGCCCAATGATATTTTTGAATATCGCCATCTGATTGAAGAACCTTATTTAGATTGGTTAATTTCCGAAATGCCTACGGGAAGTAAAATCGGTTTTGACCCACGCATGCATAGTGCGCAATGGCTAACTAACGCACAAAATAAACTCGCTCATCAGTTCGACTTGGTCGTCATGGACACTAACCCTATCGATGAATTGTGGACTGATCGCCCAGCGCCTGTCGTATCGGATATGCGTTTAATGGGTCAAGAATTAGTCGGTGAAGATAGCCGCTCTAAACGTCAAAAAATCGCGCAAATTCTGAGCCAAAACAACGCAGAAAGTGCGGTACTTACTGCCTTAGATTCCATCTGTTGGTTATTGAATATTCGTGGATTAGATGTTTCTCGCCTCCCTGTCGTACTGTCTCATGCGATTATTCATAAAGATGCCAGTGTCGAATTTTTCCTTGATCCGGCTCGTTTAGCTGCAGGTTTTGATGAACATGTCGGCAAAGATGTTCGCGTTCATCATCCAGATGAGCTACCGACCAGACTACTGGAACTAGATAGTAAACGCGTCATGCTAGATCCGGCGACCAGCAATGCTTGGATGATGCTAACGCTGCAAAATGCCAACGCAAAAGTGCTCAAAGCCGCTGATCCGTGCGCGTTACCCAAAGCGGCAAAAAATGCTACAGAGATCTCAGGAATGAAAGCATGCCATATTCGCGACGGCGCCGCGATGGTGAAATTTCTATGTTGGCTAGATAAACAAGTGGACAATCAAACAGAGCTCGATGAAGCCGTACTGGCCGACACGCTGCACGCCTTCCGAAAAGAAGACGACACGCTAGCGGATTTAAGTTTTGATACGATTTCAGCAGCAGGCAGTAACGCGGCAATGTGCCATTACAATCACATGAACCAACCCGAGCCTGGTAAACTCACTCAAAATAGTTTATATCTGGTCGACTCTGGTGGTCAGTATATTGATGGCACGACCGATATTACTCGTACAATTGCAATTGGTGATATTAGCCAAGAGATGAAGCAGCAATTTACTCTAGTGCTTAAAGGGCATATCAGCTTAGATCAAGCTCGCTTTCCCCAAGGGACTTGCGGTCACCACCTCGATATCATGGCACGTCAACATCTTTGGGCGAATGGTTACGACTTTGATCATGGTACTGGCCACGGCGTCGGCCACTTCCTCAATGTTCACGAAGGGCCACAGCGTATCAGTAAAGCAACTAATCCAGTGGCGCTTCAGCCTGGCATGGTTCTGTCGAATGAACCTGGCTATTACCGCGCCGATGCTTTCGGTATTCGTATCGAAAATTTAGAGCTAGTGGTTGATATTCCGACTAGTGGCGACATCAATGTCTTGGGTTTTGAGTCATTAACTCGTTGTCCCATTGATACGCGGGCGGTGGATACCAGCCTACTAACTCACACAGAGTTAAACTGGCTCAACAGCTACCATCAGACAGTATGGGATGACGTCAGCCCCCTAGTGGACGGTGAAGTAAAAGCTTGGCTTAAAAATGCGACGCAGCCCTTAGCTGTTAACGCTTAATCACTTTTAACACTTCCCATACCGCCCTTGGTGTTTTGAACACTGAGGGCTTTTTTTACCTAGCGAAAATACATTATCAACACTAACAATTGTTGTTAATAAAAAAATTTACAAACCACAAAAAACCCTTGATTTAAAACAATAATTTTAACCTGATTACATAACAACAACATAACAAATAGAAAAAAAGATTTGAGATCTAAATATTTGATGCGTACTCTTATACTTAATTAATCGTTCAATTAAAACTTAAGGGATAGTTATGCCAAAAGTTGGGATGCCGGATATTCGTAAGCCTCAGCTCGTTAAAGCAACGATGGCCGTGATCGAGCGTGTCGGGTTACACGCCGCCAGTATTTCTTTGATCAGTCGTGAAGCTGGTGTCTCGACGGGGATCATTAATCACTACTTTGGTGGTAAGCATGGATTGCTTGAAGAAACGATGCGAGCCATCTTGCGTGAACACGCGCAAACGGTGATGACAACGCTAGCCGATTATCCTCTTGATGCTCATAAAGACCGTATTAACGCGATAGTCAAAGCGAATTTTTCTGGCTATCAAGCAAGAAGCGAAGTCGCAAAAACGTGGATTGCGTTTTGGTCTTTCTCAATGCATGACCCGCAGCTACTGCGCTTACAACGTATTAACGAAAAGCGCCTCATTTCTCATTTATTAATCGAGCTTAAGCCTCTGCTTCCCAAGCCCTTAGCGCAACGTGTCGCTCAAGGTATAGCGGCGTTAATCGATGGGTTCTGGTTAAGAGGAACTTTGAATCAACAAGGAATTAACACGGAAGAAGCCAGCTTTATTATTTCCGATTATTTAGAACATCAATTAGCGCATGCCGCGCAAGCAACTCAGTAGGTTTATTCGTTATGGAAAATGCATCTTTATATATTAATGGTGAAACACGTCTCGCTTCATCTGGGACCACATTTACGACCACTAACCCCGCAACAGGTGAAACTTTAGCGGTACTTGGGCAAGCAAGTGAGCAAGACGTACAAGCAGCAATTTGCTCTGCACAAGCAGGTTTTAAAGTCTGGTCCGCCATGACGGCGACAGAGCGCAGCCGCATCCTACTTAAAGCCGTTGCCCTATTACGTGAACGTAACGACGAACTGGCTGAGCTCGAAGTGCTTGATACCGGTAAACCGCTACAAGAAGCCAACTGTGTCGATGTTGTCACAGGCGCAGATGTTATTGAATACTTTGCAGGATTAGCACCTGCACTCGAAGGGTCGCAGCAACCACTATCAGCCAATCAATTCTTTTACACCCGTAAAGAGCCTCTGGGCGTCTGTGCGGGTATTGGCGCATGGAACTATCCAATCCAAATTGCCATGTGGAAGTCCGCGCCTGCGCTGGCTGCTGGTAATGCGATGGTGTTTAAACCTTCCGAAGAAACGCCTTTGAGTGCTCTAAAACTTGCAGAAATATTTACCGAAGCTGGCGTACCAGATGGTGTATTCAATGTCATCCAAGGTGATGGTCGTGTGGGCGAAATGCTGACCCAACATCCAGATATCGCAAAAGTCTCTTTTACTGGCGAAGTCGGTACTGGAAAAAAAGTTATGGCGGCCAGCTCACAAACACTGAAGTCGGTCACGATGGAATTAGGTGGCAAGTCGCCACTGGTCATTTTTGATGACGCCAAAGTAGAGCAAGCCGTTTCTATCGCGATGATGGCCAATTTTTACACTCAAGGTGAAGTCTGTACTAACGGTACACGCGTATTTGTTCATGACAGCATTTACGATCAGTTTATTAACCAACTGAAAGACCGTACCGAAAAGCTGATTATTGGTAACCCTCTCAACCTCAATACACAAGTCGGCGCGCTCATCTCACGCGACCACATGGAGAAAGTATTAGCGTTTATCGAAAAGGCTAAAAATAGCCATGCCACACTACTGACCGGTGGTTATCGTGTGACCGACAACGGCTTAAGCGCTGGTAACTTTATCGCCCCTACCGTCTTTACGGACTGTAGTGATGATATGGAACTGGTACAAAACGAAGTGTTTGGACCAGTAATGGCGGTTCTTAAATTTTCCGACGAAGAAGAAGTGATTGCTCGCGCCAACAACACAGACTACGGGCTTGCGGCAGGTATTGTGACACAAAATCTCTCTCGAGCTCACCGTGTTATTCACCAACTTGAAGCTGGGATCTGCTGGGTCAACACCTGGGGGGACTCTCCTGCTCAAATGCCAGTAGGAGGATATAAATCTTCTGGCGTAGGACGTGAAAATGGCATGGAAACGTTAAGCCATTACACACAGACCAAAAGCGTCCTGATTGAATTAGACGATTTTGTTGGTGCATACGAATAAGGAGGCGTTATGGAAAAGAATTATGACTATATCGTAATTGGCGCGGGTTCTGCTGGATGTGTTTTAGCGGATCGTTTGACTGAATCGGGTGAGCATTCAGTACTGCTATTAGAAGCTGGAGGGAGTGATAAAAGTATTTTTATCCAAATGCCCACTGCGCTTTCTTACCCGATGAATACTCCTAAGTATGCATGGCAATTTGAATCATTAGTCGAAGACGGCTTGGATGGTCGCCGCTTACATTGTCCACGTGGCAAGGTGTTAGGCGGCAGTTCATCTATCAACGGCATGGTATACGTTCGTGGACATGCGTGTGATATTGATGAATGGCAAGAATATGGAGCAACGGGTTGGAACTATGCCAACTGTCTTCCTTATTTTAAGAAAGCAGAACGCTGGATTGGTGGTGAAGATACTTATCGCGGTGGCAATGGCCCATTAGCCACATGTAATGGCAATGATATGGAACTAAACCCCTTATACCAAGCCTTTATTGATGCAGGCCAAGAAGCGGGATACCCACAAACACAAGATTATAACGGCTATCAACAAGAAGGCTTCGGCCCAATGCATATGACCGTTGATAAAGGTGTCCGCGCCTCAACGTCGAATGCCTACTTACGCCGCGCAATGAAGCGCTCGAACCTTACCGTCATTAGTGGTGTACTAACTCGTAAAATACTTCTAGATGACAAAGTGGCGACAGGCGTTGAGTATGAAAAACATGGCAGCTTGCATCAAGTATTTGCCAATAAAGAAGTCATTTCTAGTGCAGGTTCGATTGGTTCAGTACAACTTTTACAGTTATCTGGGATCGGACCAAAAAATATTCTTGAGCAAGCTGGAATAGAAGTGCAACACGAACTCGAAGGTGTGGGCCAAAACCTGCAAGATCATCTAGAAGTTTATTTCCAATATCGTTGTACTCAGCCAATCAGTCTCAATAGTAAACTTGGTTTAATTAGCAAAGGCCTGATTGGTACCAAGTGGATCTTAACGCAAAAAGGCTTAGGCGCGACCAATCACTTTGAGTCGTGCGCCTTTATTCGTTCTCGCAAAGGATTGAAATGGCCAAACCTGCAGTATCACTTTCTTCCTGCTGCCATGCGCTACGATGGACAAACCGCGTTTGACGGGCATGGTTTTCAAGTTCATGTAGGTCCTAACAAACCGCTTAGCCGAGGCAGTGTATGGGTGACATCGAGCGATCCGAAAGCGAAACCCGCCATTAAATTTAACTATCTACAGCATCCACAAGATATTCAAGATTGGCGTGACTGCATTAATCTAACTCGAGAAATTCTTGCGCAACCTGCGTTAGATGATTATCGGGGCACTGAAATACAACCCAGCCTTGAAGTGACCACTGACGAAGAGATTGATAAGTGGGTCAAAGACAATGTCGAAAGTGCCTATCATCCATCATGCACGTGCAAAATGGGAGCACCTGATGACCCACTTGCCGTACTTGATGAAGACTGTCGTGTACGAGGCATTAGCAACCTTAGAGTCGTCGACTCTTCCATTTTCCCGACGATTCCCAATGGGAACCTCAACGCTCCAACCATTATGGTCGCAGAGCGTGCTGCAGACCTAATTTTAGGTCGTTCACTATTACCACCAATCGAGGTGCCTATATGGATTGCACCTAACTGGCAGGAAACCCAACGACTCAATACACCTAAGCGTGTATGTGCATAACCCTGCTCAGTACTTTACTTAATTAAATTAAGGAAAAAATAATGAAATACAAAGCCATCAGTCTAATGACAACCGCTCTATTATCGATGAATGCTTATGCGAATAACTGCGAAAAAGTGACGTTTGCCGACGTAGGTTGGACTGATATCACATCAACAACTGCAGTAACCAGCGAGATTATGAAAGGACTCGGCTATAAGACCGAGACTGAATTACTCTCAGTTCCGGTGACCTATTCATCGATGGCCAGTGGTGATATTGACGTATTCCTAGGTAACTGGATGCCAACCATGGAAGGTGACATTGCTAAGTATCGTGAAGCAGGCACAGTAGAAATTGTTCAACCTAACTTAACCGGTGCTAAATATACCCTAGCCGTGCCTAAGTATGTTTATGATGCCGGTGTCCACTCTTTTGCTGACTTAGCTAAATATGCGGATAAATTTAAAGAACGTATTTATGGCATTGAGCCTGGTAACGATGGTAACCGACTAATTCAATCGATGATTGATAAAAATGCTTTTAACTTAAAAGACTTTGATCTCGTCGAATCTAGCGAAGCGGGTATGGTATCTCAAGTCTCACGAGCGATACGTCGCCATCAATGGATCGCCTATCTAGGTTGGGCTCCGCACCCAATGAATAGCAAATTTGATATGAAGTATCTCTCCGGTGGTGATGACTACTTTGGTCCTAATTATGGCGGGGCAAAAGTCATGACTAACGTACGTAAAGGTTATCTTCAACAATGCCCTAACGTTGGCAAATTAATCACCAACCTCAAATTCGACCTCAATATGGAAAACCATATGATGGCGAGAATTCTTAACGATAATCAAAAACCTGCTATCGCCGCGCGTGAATGGCTAAAAAGTCATGAAGCATACCTAGATAAATGGCTTAAAAATGTCAAAACTATTGATGGGAAACCAGGAAAAGCGGCGGTTATCTCTTACTTAAATAACTCAAAAGATAACGCTTAACCTCACTCTCTCACCTCAATAAAAATGGGGCGTAAGCCCCATTAGTTAAACAAGGATTAATTGTGAATATATTTACTGATTACAAAATCCCTCTTGGTCAATGGATGGAATCAATCGTTGATTGGTTGACTATGAATGCTTCTGGGTTCTTCGACACCATTTCCATTTCTTTAGAAACAATCATAATGTTTTTAGTGGATATTTTTAAATCAATGCCAGCGGCTATGCCCATCGCTATCACCGCAGCGCTAGCTTGGTGGATTCATCGGAGTATTCCTTTGGTCGCCTTTATTATTGCGGCTTTACTACTGATATTAAATCTTGGCTATTGGGATGAAATGTTAGAAACCTTTGTTCTGGTCTTTACCGCCACGGGTATCTCTATTTTAGTCGGTGTCCCTATCGGTATTATGGCCGCACATCGTCCCCTACTATATACATTAATGCGTCCGATACTCGATCTAATGCAAACAGTACCGACCTTCGTTTACCTTATTCCAACGTTAGTTTTGTTTGGGCTTGGCGTCGTACCTGGACTCATTTCTACGATTATTTTCGCCATTGCCGCACCGATTCGCCTTACCTATCTCGGAGTAACACGTGTTCCTGAAGAGCTACTAGAAGCAGGTAAAGCCTTTGGAGCCAGTCGAATGAAATTACTGTTCAAAGTAGAATTACCTGCTGCAATGCCCAGCATAATGACGGGGGTGAGCCAATGCATCATGCTTTCTCTATCTATGGTCGTCGTCGCTGCACTTGTTGGAGCTGATGGCTTAGGTAAACCGGTCATCCGTGCACTCAATACTGTCAATATATCTCAAGGATTCGAAGCTGGCCTCGCGATCGTACTTGTCGCGATTATTCTTGATCGTCTCTGTAAAGCCCCTAGCCATAAGGAAACGCATTCATGAAATCTATCTGCATTGAAAATTTAGACGTTGTATTTGGTCAACATCCAGAAAAAGCACTTCCATTATTAGACCTAGGCAAAACACGCCAAGAAATTATTGATGAGACAGGTCTTGTTGTCGGTGTGAATAACGTATCCATAGACGTCAATGAGGGTGAAATCTGTGTGCTTATGGGTTTATCCGGCTCAGGTAAATCAAGCCTATTACGCGCAGTTAACGGCCTAAATACTATCACGCGTGGGTCACTCAAAATAAAAAACGACGACACTAATGTCGACTTAGCCACATGCAGTGAAACAGAATTGCGAGATTTGCGAATCCAGCGTATCTCGATGGTATTTCAAAAATTCGCACTGATGCCTTGGTTAAGTGTGGTTGATAATGTTGCGTTTGGTTTGGAAATGCAGGGAGTAACTAAAACCGAACGCCGTCAATGTGCTCAGGAAAAATTAGACATGGTCGGGCTTGGTGAATGGTCGCATAAACTTCCCCATGAGTTGTCTGGCGGCATGCAGCAACGTGTCGGTTTGGCACGTGCTTTTGCTATGGACAGTGACATTCTCTTAATGGATGAGCCATTCTCAGCTCTTGACCCGCTCATTCGCTCGCAGCTTCAAGACGAGCTATTAGATCTTCAGAAAAAACTCAACAAAACCATTATTTTTGTCAGTCATGACCTTGATGAGGCGCTAAAACTGGGCTCTCGCATTGCGATTATGGAATCGGGTAGATTAATCCAATACAGCAAACCGGAAGACATTATTTTAAATCCAAAAACACAATACGTTAAAGATTTTGTCGCGCATACCAATCCCCTCAATGTACTGTGTGGACGCTCTTTAATGAACTCAGATCATGAGCTTACGATTAAGGGTAATCTTATTCAGATTTGTGAACGTGATGATATTTGGCTAGAAAAAACAGTCAATGGTTGGGAGGTCTATGGAGACCATAATTATGAAGTCGTAGAGTGGACATCATCGACCGATAAACCACAATTCAATACCAACACAATTGTCATTACATCGCCTGATATCGCTATGCGTGATGCCATTGATATTCGCTATCATACCGACCACCCTATCGTTCTTGTCGAAAGAGACAGAGTGGTTGGCACGCTGAATGACCATGATTTCTACCACGCATTATTGGGTAAATACAATGATATTGGTGAGCAAGAAGAAAATGCTAAGGTCAGTAAAGCAGCTAAAGAAGTAGCGGCTTAATATACAGGATCCTGCTTGTGATTTATCACATAGGGATAGACTAAAAGAAGGGCGTGACACAGTATGTCACGCCCTTCTTTTATCATTTATCATTGAGATGCCCTAGATATGTTCCACGTGAAACATAGACAAACCCAACGAGAATAACGATGCTTTTGACTATCTAGATGTCCCTTAGTGTTTCACGTGAAACATAAAATCACAGTGTATATCACTAATCGAACCGCTCTCGAATCGCTCAAAGTTTATTGCTTATGCTCAACATAGAAAGTGACAGAACAACTTAGCACATTAAATTAAGAACGTAATAGCCATTGGTAACCAACGTACGCTGCTGAAATACTGAAGAATACATTAAGGGTAACGTTGAGGCCCATTTTTAAAAAGTCCCCCTGCTCCATCATAGTGACATTATCCATGGAGAACGTAGAAAATGTGGTTAACGCGCCGAGAAAGCCTAGCCCAATGATTTGACGCCATGGATAAGGGTTTAACCATTCATTATGAAAACACGCCATCAAAATACCCATAATCAATGAACCAAGAATATTCACGGACAGTGTTCCGTAAGGAAATGCGCGACCAAATAAAGTGACTGAAAAATCAGAGATCAGATAGCGTGAACAAGCGCCTATGGCACCGCCAGCCGCAATCCAAAGCAAAGTGGTAATTTGTCCCATAATCAATTCCTCGAAATATTTGCTTACCATTGTAAACAAAAAACGGACAAATAAGCATAAAAATATTGCTTTAAAAACCTGCAAAACTGCGTAGCAATATACGGAAAACGTCACAAATATAAAAAGTGACAGGAGTCACTTATATCCATCAATTTGCTATATCACGGCCTTGTACCGTCGTTTTCTTACCGATCAAAAACTCTCGCTGCTTTCTAGTCTATATCAATGAATAAGCATAATATTTGAGGCCGCTAGGTAAAGTAGCCATACTTTAAAAATCTGTAGAAAAAGTTAGCGGCTTGATGATGAAGTTTTTATATCAAAGAGAATGGAGATACGAGAACGCCTAACATGCACGGACTTATGGAAAGCGAATCCGCTGCGCTTTTATACAAATCTCCCTTCACCCATAGCCTTAGCTACGGACGTAAAAAAGCCCCAGTCTTATGACTGAGGCTATTTTATATGGCAGGGGTGGAGAGATTCGAACTCCCAACACGCACGGGCTTATGGAAGGCGAATCCGCTGCGCCTCTGCACATATCACCTAGTCCATCGAGCATTAAACTATAGACGTAAAAAA
>JBQGON010000024.1:0-3315 GCA_052087065.1 Vibrio sp.
CACTTTAATATGTAAATCAAAGTTGTCATTTAAGTATGGTTGAGCAATAGATTTCATCCATTGTTCACGCTGAGAAATCACGCCTTGACGCATCGCATCGCGTTCTTCAGAAGAGAGCATGGACGTCATATCATAAGAAAAATCATAAATGGACAAAAAGAAGGTAAGTTGGCTGCGAGAACGACTATGCGCGGCTAATTTTGCAGCACGAGCTAGAGCCACTTGTTCGTCACGATTGACATCTGCAACTGCGAGAATATGACTGTAAATACTCATAAACAAACCCCTTATTATTGTCATCGAGCTTATTAATACTCTAGCGCAAATGTGAGCTCAGGGATAGGAGGAGGAGGGAGGAGTCGGTAAAAACATGATGTAGCTCGTTAAAAAGCTACATCATATCAATCTGTTAACTGTTATCTGTGACACCAGCGAGTTCTTTGATCGCGTCATGATCTAAGATAGTGATGTATTTGCCTTTCACTGCGAGGAGTTCAGATTTCTGAAAACGACCAAGTAAGCGGCTAATTGTCTCAACCGTTAAGCCTAAATAGTTACCAATATCACCACGAGTCATTGTTAAGCGAAACTCACGCTGGGAAAAACCACGCTGCGAAAAACGCGTCGATAGATGATAAAGAAAAGCCGCCAAACGTTCTTCAGCATTCTTTTTCGATAGCAGAAGAATCATTTCTTGATCGCCTTTGATTTCATTACTCATCAAACGCATGATCTGTTGGCGTAATTTAGGCATTTTGCCTGAAAGGTCATCAACGATTTCATATGGGATTTCACACACCATTGATGTTTCAAGTGCTTGAGCGAAGCTCGGGTGAGCATCTGATGTAATTGCATCAAAGCCAACTATATCGCCAGCAAGATGAAATGCCGTAATTTGCTCATCGCCTTGCTCGGTAATCGTATAACTTTTTACCGTGCCTGAACGAATCGCATATAGCGATTTAAGCTCATCGCCAGCTTTAAAAAGCTCTTGGCCTTTTTGAATCGGTTTTTTACGCTCAATAATTTGATCCAGTTGATCAAGTTCTGAATCATTCAGCGTAAAAGGGATACAAAGTTGACTGATACTACAATCTTGGCAATGAATAGCACATCCACCGGATTGAATACGCTTTGATGCTGGTTTATCAGATATCATAATAACCTTTCACTAAATTGATGTACGCTGGTATGTTAACACTCATACTTAACAAAGGATAGATAAATAAAACTATATATATCAATTGGTTAACATAATCTATCGCAAGCCACTATTGATAGAATTATTAAAAATAAGTGCGAGTTTTTGTTTTTATTCAATAAATCTTAACGAAAAGCAGATCACTGTCGTTAGTTTCAATGATAACAAAATAATAACAACATGCATGCTCTACAAAATAATAATTTGTAAAACCACGTGACTGAGCGAATACTATTTTTATGCATAACATCGCTCATCTGGTGAATAACCAGCCTCTCATTCCGCATAGAGTAATTACTCAAATAGAGATCTTGTCGCAAAATTATGGTTATTTATCCCACGTAATATGTCATTAGCTCTAATTTCCAGTAGAATACTTGCCTTATTGCGTACTGATCATGTCATCAGATGATATACCGATCCGGAGATTCCAACTATGCCTGCCGAAAAGCTCACTAAGCAACGATTAACACAAATTGTTATTATAATGTTACTGCTTATTGGGGCATTTACTTGGCGCAGTTTTACTTATCAAAATGAGAAAAACCTGTCTTGTGCCGGGCGTGATCAATGTAAAGTTCAAATCGATGAGCATATGATTGAAATTGTGAAAACGAGTCTCTCAAGTTATGAACTTCACCAGGTTCCAAAAAGTTGGTCACCCCGCTCTGAACAAGGGGAGATCACACAAACAATGCCACAGAATTGGTCATTCAACGTGTCACCGAACCAACTGGATAAACCATTATATGTCAAGATGACAGATAACGTTCGCGTGCGTATTTCGCTTTAAACTTGGTAGTGCTTTTAGCACAATTATGTTCCTGTGGAGCCCTCGATGACGTTGTTTGAACATGCTAATCATCCTATGCGTTTTTTAACCGCATTTTCTCATTTGCTCGATAGCTCCGCGGCGGTCAAGAGTATATGTGAAGAGGTTACGCAAGAAACGCCGGTTGCAATGGTTTGCTACTATACTGAAGAGTATTGTCCAAACGAACTTTCACAAGCACTGAAATCGCGATTACCTAATGTACCATTCATTGGTTGTTCTTCTTGTAAGGGCATTATGACTGAGCATGGTTATCATGAAGGGCCGGTCGTCGGTGTGTTGTTTATTCATAATGATTCGTCGTGTGCTTACGGCTCCGCGATAGCTAATCTAGATGATGAATGTCATGTTGATCCGTTACTTGTGCAAAACTTGATAGATGCAGCGTTGAAGGATGCAGATCGAGTGGGGGAAGTGCCTAACTTAATCTTATTACATGCCACTCCAGGTTCAGAAGAGCTATATATGGATGCCATTGATGAGAAGTTTGGCACTCATATTCCAATTATTGGTGGCAGCGCGGCAGACAATACCATTCAAAATCGTTGGTCTGTGATTTCCGATAAAGGCGCGAGCCGCAATGGCATTGCTATTCAGCTCTGTTTCACCAGTAAGCCGCTAACCACTGGGTTTGGTGCCGGCTATTCTCCGACCGTATTTAAAGGTGAGATTACCTTAGCGCAAGGGCGACTCATTTGTGAAATTGATGGCTTACCAGCAAAAGACGTATACAAACACTGGATAAATGAACACGCCGGTGAACATATTTCTGAGCAATATATCTTTGATCATATTGCACGTTTTCCGCTTGGTGTGATTGCCGGTACGATCTATCAGCAGCCATATTATAAACTCACTCATCCAATCTACTTTCTGCCTAACGGCTGTGTCGAATTATTCGCTGAAATTCAGACCGGGGAAGAAATACAGCTCATGACTGGATCTCGGGAACAACTTATCTGCCGGGCTTCACGTGTTGTGAAAGAAGCCAATACACAGAACTATCATGAGTCATTAGTATGCGGCGCGATCATTATTCATTGTGCCGGTTCAAAGCTTTGGTTAGGTGATGGAATTCAACAAGTGTATGAAAAACTTAACTCTCAAATGAACGGGCAATCATTTATTTGTCCATTTACATTTGGCGAGCAGGGACGATTTATTGGTGGAGAGAATGCTCATGGTAACCTTATGATCTCTTCGGTAATTTTCTATGATTCAGAATGATGTTATGAATTCAGAGCATGTCGAACTACTCAATGAGACCTTGTTGGAACTTGAG
>JBQGON010000024.1:3325-11565 GCA_052087065.1 Vibrio sp.
AGCGTTTAGCCGAAGAAAACCGAGTAATTTTAGCGACGCTTTCAGCGTTAAGTAATGCGGATAATAAGTATCAAATATTTGAAGAATTAAAGAAGTCACTCAGTCAGTATATCGATTTTGATGATTTTGTCGTGATTTCAAAAAGCAAAACTTGTTCCTCTTTTTTACGTTTCTTACTTCGAGTAATGATTTCGATGGTAAGCAGTGGCAACACACTAAGAAATTTAAGCGAGTGCTCGATGGTGAAAGCATCATTCTTTTCGAACCAGAAGAGCAAGAAGAATTTCACTATTTAAGTCGTGAGTTGCAACAGCAATTAAAGTCGGTATTAATGACCGGAATTCGTGCCGAGGCAAGTGACTCAGTCTTATTACTGACAGGCACGAAAAAAGGGCAGTTTAGCATTGATACAAAAGCGACGTTGTTACGCTTTCGTCCATTGTTAGAGCGCGCGATTAGTGACATTGAATATAAAGAAGAGCTACAGCAACTTGTTAATATAAAAACACGAGAATTATCAATCGCTCAACAGCAAGCTGAGCAAGCAAATGAATCTAAATCGCAATTTTTGGCTATGATGAGCCATGAATTACGCACTCCATTAAATGCAGTTTTGGGTTTGATTGATGTACTGCGCCAAAAAAGCAGTACGGAACAATGCCTGTTACTTGAACAAATGGAAAACTCAGCCGAGCTTTTACTCATCATCATTAACGATATTCTAGATGTAAGCCGGATTGAATCGGGGCACTTTAAGTTACAGTGTAACTGGATAAATCTAGACAAACAACTGCGCCATTCGTTGTCATATAATGAGCAGCTTGCCATAGAAAAAGATATTCAATTTCATATTGAACAAGATATTGATACCTCGTCAAACTACTGGCTCGATCCTACACGGCTAACTCAAATTCTCTATAACGTGGTCGGTAATGCGATCAAGTTTACTGGAGAAGGAAAAGTTTCAGTCAAGTTGACTACCTATAAGCAAGAGTTGTTGGAGATAGTCGTGACCGACACCGGCATTGGTATTGATCAATCACGGTTGGAACAACTGTTTAGTCCGTTTATTCAAGCAGATAACTCGATTACCCGTAACTATGGTGGGACCGGTTTAGGCCTGACTATCACAAAATACTTAGTGGATATGATGGATGGCGATATTCATATTGAAAGCCATGTCGGTAAAGGCACACAGTTTAGTATTCGTATTCCATTGCAATCTCAAACACCGTCAATCGTGCCAGGTATTGAAAACAACACCAACAAAACAGCGGTATTAGATAATATCGAGCATGTGAAATCTAGCTTTGATGATGTTCGGAGCAAAACGCATCACATTTTGGTGGTTGAAGATACTAAAACTAACCAGATGGTCATCAAACTACTATTAACACGTATGGGATATCAGGTGTCACTGGCCAATAATGGCCTGGAGGCAATCGATTTATTATCACGTGATCACAATTACGATTTAGTCTTTATGGATTTATCTATGCCAGTTATGGATGGTATCGAAGCGACACGCTTGATTCGTGAGAAACATATTTTAATCCCGATCATCGCGTTAACAGCACATGCGATGAATCAGGAAAAAGCGAGCTGTATGAATGTCGGTATGAATGATTTCGTTATGAAACCAATTCGAACACAGGATCTCAATACAATACTGCAGCAATACTTAGGTTAAACTCATCGCTAGCTATACTAATAATCATATTTTTAATCGAAGATGATAAATATGATTATTAGGTATTTTATGGTAAATAGTTATGTTCAATAGAGATGCAGGCTGAACAAACAGTGGGGAGCAAAAGAATACTATGCTAACACTAATCAATAGTATATTTAACATAATATACATAATGCGAACTTAAGTGTGATCTTTTAATGAGGTTATAATGGCTTGTTGGCTATCGATTTTGCGTTGATTACCGTTCAATTTGCTCAAAGATTCTATCACTCGCCAAAAAGCTTTAAATTAAAATCACATCTATATGTTCCTGCTGTATACCAGTTGGTTTTGGTCGAGCTTGAACTCCACTGGGAACTTGTTGCCACAGAGAGTTAAGAGATAATTAACTTAATTGAAGTTTATGACCATGCTGTGACTTATTTGCTTAGCGTCTCGACAAACTTACTTTTCTATAGGCAAAAAGAAACCCGCATAAAGCGGGTTAAAGGAGTTATCCAACAAAAGTCATCCCAAGTAAACTTACATTATTAGTGTAGTTACTCTATTTGTTTTTTCTAATTCGAATAGTGAGTTTTTATACTCGTGTATAGGTTATTGTGAGCATTGGCTAATTTTTTTGTAACAAACAATGCAAAATCACCATATATCTCTAGTCTTTAGCCCGCATTAAACAACTTGTTACCTTGTCACTAAACAACCATTCGTTTCAGTATTCTATGGAGAAAATCAGTAAGATAAGAGAAGGTCTTGAGTTGAGATATATCAGCACAATAAATACTGTTTATATATACAGTATTTATCATTAAAGCATATAGTTGTTACTTTAATGAGCAGAAAGCGTGTAACCCAATCAATAACTGGTCTTAACTTAGCCATTAACTTCAACTTCAACACTGTATACATATACAGCATTAATGAATGGCGACATCAGCCCCCTACTTTATACTTTGACTGTCTCACAGCACATCGAACAAGGGCGACAGCGATGATGAATACGAGTCGCTTTTTGTAGTGCGACGTCTAGATTTGGCAAGGTACCGAGGTACGTCCTGTCGCTGGGTAATGGCAGCTGCGTGCATCCATCTTCATGTAACTGATATTCACCATTGGTTTGTGGATGTCTATCCAAATAATATACCGTCATAATGCACACCTTTTATTTCACGTTGATTGTTCTTTTATTGTTATACAACTAAGGTAGTTTCCAATGAGCAAGATAAAGGTGATATAGGCATCACTATTGAATAATCGTGGGTGCGTAAGTTAACAAACTGAAAGAATGTTGTTTTTAATAGTTAATTTAAAACTTAAGAGCATGATTTTTAATGATTTATTTAGATATTACTATTAGAGCAGCCTAGTTTTATAGGTTAAAACTTTTTAGTTATAATGCATTAGAGTGAAGATATAAGGACTCTTTCAACATTGATAATGTAATCGTTAGGCTTTCTTTTTACCTTTCGATTTTAACCCTTGATGTGGGAACACATTACGAATATGTTGCTGAACATTCTTTGGTATCTTGTTTGAGAAAACCAATTTCATGCCAGTACTTAATTGATAAACTTTGAGACTTCCATCAAGGTGATCATGTTCTGCAATTTGTTTTAATTCACGTAAAAATGATGGTGGGCAATGACCTTTTTCCGTTTTGATATGTCCGTTTTTAAACGTCATTTTAAGTACCGGCCTATCAGCGACTAACCAGATAACCACCACTAAGCCGACAATAACTAAATACCACATACATTCACCTCGTTAGTCTGATGATAATAGTTTATTCAAATCTTGTTTTAAGCTCGAAACGGTACGACTGGCCTTTTCACTACGAGATGCTTCACTCAACAGGTATTCAATAGCATCAGATAATGTGCAGCCTAATTCTGTTGCGCGTTCGGACAGCTTCTCCCAAACTCGATAATCAAGATCAATGGATTTCTTGCGGGTATGGACCTGCTCTGCGTTAAAATGTCGCTTACGCTTTGCACGAATGGCTTGCTTTAATTTATTCTCAAAATCTGGCGCCATGTGGTTATCTATCCACTCTAATACCAGCGTTGGATCACTTTCTAACGAGCGTAATTGGTGAATCGCTAAATCTATTTCACTGGTATCGACATAACGCGTAATGCGCTCGCCAGCCTTCCATTTATTGACAAGGTACTGCCATTTCCAACCACATTCTAAGTTTTCAAGCTGCTGATATTTCATGGTTCACAAATCCGTATCCGTTTAGAGTGACAGCGTAACCCATACGATGCTCACATTCAATTTTAAAGAGTAGAAATTCGATCATAGTCATTCGCGATCTCTATGCTATTCGCCAGCGTTATTTTTCTATATAATCTAGCCCCTTTTTCATTAGTATTTTCAATGCGGAACAGTACATTTCAATGACTCAAGATATTTGGCGTTCAGTAACGCCTCAATATGATGAATATGAAGCGCAGTTTGCTCAATATTCTTCTATACCAGAAAAAACACTGCTCGAGGTACAACCTCGCTTAGCAGCAACGCTTTCTCAGTTCATCGAAATGGAAGGCTTCACCCGCCTACTACTGATTAATGCCCCCGATAATTCGATATATCGACAGCATATCGAACAGTCATTACAACATAGTCTGCAAGGTCGTTGTCCGGTTCTTCGTACAGAGACATTAAACATGGCCGATATATTCGGTCAAATTAAGGCTAACCATGGTGAGGTGACTCAACATATCCCTGGGTTGCTTGAACAAGCCGATGGTGGTTATCTAATCGTATCAGCGAATTTGTTATTGGCGAACCCTAAATACTGGCCAGCGTTGAAAGCGGCCATATTGGGCGAAGAATCTTCACCCATAAATTGTGATCCAGAGTCGCCCATTTTGCAATTGCCACGTCGTCGTTTCGATATCCGTGTCATTGTATTAGGTGATCGCACTCAGCTTGGTGATGTGGATTATTTAGATGCAGATATTCACGCTGGCTTATGCTTATTTAGTGAATTAGAACCAGACATTAAGTTAAATGCTGAAACTTTGTTAGATTACCTTGGCTTTTTAAAATGGTTGTGTCGTCTCTATGACCTGCCTACTTTAACAACAGAGGCCATTCATACGTTAATGAAAGCAGGTGCTCGCTATACTGAAGATCAGAATTACGCCCCGCTGTGTCTATTATGGCATCGTTCTATACTTGCCGAATGTAAAGGTTACACTCAAGGTAAAACCATTGAAGCGCTTGATGTAGAAGCCGTTATACGACAACGTTATGACCGTGCTTCTTACTTACCTCAGCGAGCCATGGATGACATTCTTGATGGCCAAGTGATTATTGAAACCGATGGTAAGCAAATTGGCCAAGTGAACGCCTTAACCGTCGTAGATGTGGCTGGGCATCCACTGTCTTATGGTGAGCCGGCACGTATCTCTTGCGTCGTTCACTTTGGTGATGGTGATATTTCAGATGTAGAAAGAAAAGTTGAGCTTGGTGGCAGTTTGCATGCCAAAGGCATGATGATCATGCAAGCATTTGTGAGTAGCGCACTTGATTTAGATGTTCCCTTGCCTTTTTCTGCTTCAGTTGTATTTGAGCAGTCTTATAGTGAAGTCGACGGTGACAGCGCTTCCCTCGCTGAGTTATGTGCATGGGTGAGCGCTCTTTCTGGGCTTCCTATCGATCAACAAAAAGCCGTGACGGGTGCTGTTGACCAATTCGGTCGTGTACAAGCCGTTGGTGGTCTCAACGAAAAGATTGAAGGTTTTTATCGTGTGTGTGAACATCAGGGATTCACGGGTCACCAAGGGGTGATTATGCCGGCAAGTAACTTGAAACATCTTGCGCTGCACCCGACAGTAGTAGAAAGTATTAAACAAGGTCAGTTTTCAATATGGCCAGTAGAAACCGTCGATGATGTTATGCCTATCTTGTTGGCAACCCCTTTTCGCGGAAAACAAGAAAAAGACAATGTACTGCGCCGTATTGCAGATCGTATTGATAATTTTGACAAAGACGATACGCCCGACACTTGGTTTGAACGGATTAAAAACAAGCTGTTTTAAACTGATCGGAGTTGTTTGGCGTACAGGTGTTCACTAACATGCACCTATCAAAAATTGGAGTAATTGATAATGCAGAATAAACGAGATTCATACAACCGTGACGACTTACTCGCTTCTAGCCGTGGTGAGCTATTCGGCCCTGGATACCCACAACTACCAGCGCCAAACATGTTGATGATGGATCGTGTCGCTAAAATGTCTGAAACTGAAGGCGATTATGGCAAAGGCCTAATTGTTGCTGAACTGGATATTACTCCAGATCTTTGGTTCTTTGACTGTCACTTCCCTGGTGACCCTGTCATGCCAGGTTGTCTTGGCCTTGATGCTATGTGGCAATTAGTTGGATTTTACCTAGGCTGGGTTGGCGGCAAAGGTAAAGGCCGTGCTCTTGGTGTTGGTGAAGTAAAATTCACTGGCCAAATTTTACCAACGGCCAAAAAAGTGACTTACGAAATTCACATGAAACGTGTCGTGAATCGTCGCTTGGTGATGGGTCTAGCAGATGGCCGAGTTTTAGTTGATGGTAAAGAGATTTACGCAGCGAAAGACTTGAAAGTCGGTCTATTTACCGATACTTCTGCGTTCTAAGGGACATATTACGTCAAATAAAAACGGTACTGATTGTGCCGTTTTTTTGGAGCCTACATATTTAGTTATAGTGCATTAGATATGCATTAGCCATAGAAAAGCCCCTGTGATAAGGGGCTTAATACTTCCATTTAAGGAATTACGATAGTGAATCTACTCTGTTATTGCCACTCTATTACTTAAAGAGCCCCATGTTTTTATCTTCTCGAGCATCACGCCAGCCACCCAACCAATAGGAACGGGCATCGAGTTGCTGTGAATAAGGACACATCTCTTGAGAACGACCATTAATCCCTGCTTTATAGCCTTGAGATTGTGCTCTTTCTAGGCGATCACGCTTTTGTCTCTTCATACTTGGAGTCCTCTACAGTATTTCGTGTTACAAAATAATTACCGCAATGAGTCATTTTCATGACTACCCTTTCAGGATTGCTCAAAATAGTGATGGATACAAGACGAAAAAAAAGGCATGACGTCATTTTGTGACTTCATGCCCTTATTGACAAAAATTTTATTTCTTACGACGGAACCCAAATAATGCGAGTAAAGTCAAAGCTCCCCAGCCAATGCTGCCACCACCGCTACTGCGAGATACACTCTGTGTCTCCTCTGGGCGAGTTTTAATATCGCTGGACGTTGCACCTGGAATTGGGAGCAATTTCACAGCAACCACTTTCTCGGTACCATCACAACGTGAATTATAAGCGGTCGATTGATAGCCACCTTCACATTTCAGCGCGGTTGCGGCAATCACACCTGCATCATTAATATCCGCGGCATCGACAATACGGAACTGGTTATTCGCATTCGAGAATTGGCCGCCATTAGTTAGGTTATCTAACCACCAGCCTTTGCCATTGAAACGTGCACGACGCGCTGAATTGGTCCCTGAGCCATTATATGGGTAGATAAAGGCACGCTTACGGCGAACTTTACCATCAATCTCAGCGTTATTTTCCGTATCAACCTGACCAACAATTTCATTGTAGTTGTTGATCGCTTCCGCTTTACCACCCGCGCCACTAAAGAAGATGCCACCGGATAAGAACTGCTCAGAGCCAGTATTATCCACATTCGGCATCACAAACATACGCTGCACAGCGGCACGATTTTCTGCTTTTCGGCCAAATCGCTTCGCTTCACCAATCGCCACTTTATTATCGTTGATATCGGTCAAACGACTATTGCTGTAGACATCGTCGGCGTTTATATCATTCCCGGTGACCATTTTGGTGATCCAGTCAGAGGCATTCGTCCATGAGTTTTTATCAGCTGTGAATACAGCGGCACGCATGTAAAACGACTTATCATCATCAACGGTGGTATAGCCAACGCCATAAATCGTATCACCGATGACTTTAAAGCCACGCATACTCGCTTGTGCTAGTTGATCATGCTCATTGCCATCCGCTTCAACGCCGGAGCCCCAATTTAATTGAACTTGCTGAGAACCATCAGTAGACCATAATGCGGCTTTGCTTTTGGTAAACTTCTCATTAGGAACGGTAGTGCCAATACTGCCCGATACATACGTACCATCCGTATCAAACGCACGCACCTGATCGCCCGTTGGGTCGTTAAACGCGCCATTACTATATACGCCTTGCACACCACCAGCCTTCTGAATTGCAGCGCGGCCAAATTCTTGCTGTACGCCAACCGCATTACCATTTTCATCCAAATGATTAATCACAGTATTATACAGCGAGTCATCACCGACTTGGGTCTGTTCAATGAAGCTACGTGCATTCACTGAGCCTAAGTCCCACGCCTGCCAACGCGCCGCTGCCCATGACTCACAGGTTGCATAGCGTAATTGGCTATCACAGTAATCTTCAAAATCGTCTTGTGTATCGACATACTCAAACTCGTTATCAATACCAAACGGGGCTTCTTCATTGTAACCCACACCA
>JBQGON010000024.1:11575-31750 GCA_052087065.1 Vibrio sp.
CGCTTGTCCGCCATTCGATTTTTTCGCACGCGTTTCTAATGCCATTGGAAAATCTGCGGTATCACAGCTTGTGGCACTTGCAGAAAAACAGCCTTCATCACTGTTTGAGCCATCTGTGCCTTGCGTAATAGCAACGCCGTACGCACTTTCATAACCATTGACTGATGGCGTACTCTCTACCACTTGGTAGAGAGCTGCGGATGCGTGCGTGGAGGCCAAAAGGATCGCTACCGATACGCACGTTCTCTTAAATGTTTTGTGTTCCATAAATTTAATGTCTTAACTGTCCTGTTGAATTGCTTCCAGCTCTTCCCAGCGTTCAAAAGCAACGTCAAGCTCCTGCTCTTTGGCAGCCAACTTGTCTAAAATGGGTTGAGTCTCTTCTACAGATTTTGCGAAAAACTCAGGAGTATTGACTTCTTCCTGAAGCGTATTGAGTTCAGACTCTAGTCGTTCCAGAGTTTGGGGTAGATCTTCCAATTCGCGCTGCAGTTTATAAGATAATTTCTTCGCTTTCGGCTTCGGATCCGCGGTTTTGCGAGGTTCCTCAACCTGTTTAACATTTTCCTGACGTTCAGGTTCCTGATGACGCGTTTCTTTCACTTGCTTACGCTG
Source organism: Vibrio sp. (assembly GCA_052087065.1). Lineage (GTDB taxonomy): Bacteria > Pseudomonadota > Gammaproteobacteria > Enterobacterales > Vibrionaceae > Vibrio. The sequence goes on from JBQGON010000024.1 coordinate 12,191, forward strand.
TTGCTGCGCATCATGGTACCCACCGACAAACTCTTCAATCTGACCATTACCTTCAAAAATCCAACTAGTTGTCACGGTATTATCGACAAATTCACGATCGTGACTGACCAGCAGTAATGTGCCTTGATAGTTGGCAAGTAAATCTTCTAAAAGTTCCAATGTTTCGATATCTAAATCGTTGGTTGGCTCATCAAGAATCAATAAATTGTTTGAACGTAGGAAGATACGAGCTAATAATAAACGGTTTTTTTCACCGCCAGACAAGGCTTTAACTGGAGTACGCGCACGTTTAGGAGCAAACAAGAAATCTTGTAGATAACTTAAGGCATGACGCTGACGTCCGCCGACCATCACTTCTTGCTTACCATCAGCAAGGTTATCAATGACCGATTTCTCTGGATCAAGAATCTCACGATATTGGTCAAAGTAAGCGACATCTAATTTCGTACCACACCGCACGAAACCACTATCCGGAGATAATTTTTCGAGCAATAGTTTCAGTAAGGTACTCTTACCACACCCATTTGGACCAATAAGAGCGATGCGATCACCACGCTGAATAGTAAACGAGAAATCATCGATTAGCGTCTTAGTCTCGATTGCATAACTTAGGTGTTCCGCTTCAAACACAATTTTACCAGAACGGGTTCCGTCATCGATTTGTAGGTTTACTTTACCCTGCACTTCACGACGTTGATTACGCTCTTCACGTAGCTGTTTAAGGGCTCTTACACGGCCTTCATTACGAGTACGACGGGCTTTAATGCCTTGGCGAATCCAAACTTCTTCTTGGGCCAGCTTTTTGTCAAATTCAGCATTTTGCATTTCTTCAACGCGCAGCGCTTCTTCTTTGGCAACCAAGTAGTTTTCATAATCCCCAGGGAATGACGCTAATTTACCGCGATCCAAATCGACAATGCGTGTCGCCATGGATTTAATAAACGTACGGTCATGGGAAATAAAAATAATAGAGCCACGGAAATCTTTTAAAAATCCTTCCAGCCATTCAATGGTACCAACATCTAAGTGGTTAGTTGGCTCATCAAGGAGTAACACATCAGGATCACACACCAAAGCGCGAGCTAAAGCCGCTTTGCGCTGCCAACCACCGGATAGTTCCGTTAGCAGAGTTTGACCTTCCAGCTTCAAAGAGGACAAAACGTTGTTAATGCGTTCTTCAAAACGCCAACCACCATTGTGATCCAACTGCTCTTGAACATCTGAAAGCTTTTTAAAGTTACGCTCAGAAGGATCGGTGGCAATGGTTTCTAACAAATGATTATAACTTTTCAGTAATTCACCAATGTCTTGCAACCCACCGCTGACGTAGTCATAAACAGATCCTGCTTGGTCACGAGGGGGATCCTGCTCTAAGCGTGACACGACAACATCTTGAGTCACTTGCATCTTACCGTCATCCATCACGATACGGCCCGCTAAGATCTTCATCAGCGTTGATTTGCCCGCCCCGTTACGTCCAACCAGACAGACTCGTTCGTTCTCTTGCAGCGCAAAATCTGCGCCGTCGAGCAATGGATGGTCGCCAAAGGCCAGTAATCCATTATTGATAGTAATCAATGCCATTCTATTTTAACCATTGGAGTTATTCGTTGAAAATGAAAGGTCCACCAGCGGTGCCGCTCTGATAGGAGCATGAAGAAAAGTGACATGGTAACAGAAAACCAACCACACCAACGCAACACTGGGTAACCTTATTATGAAACCTGTGAACAGGTAATATTGCTTAAAAGCAAACAACAACCTGTTGGTATAACAAGACGCCGCTTAAATGAGAAGCGGCGTCTTACGTATTATGGCTTATGCCGATTGATGCGTGACAATCCAACAATTGTGAATGTTTTTATTTCGCGCAAAATCGAGCGGTAACGTCTGCGAGGAAATGTTCTGCGCATGCAAGCCCAATGCTTCCAACCCTTCATTATCCATTTTGAATTGGCGTTTGTTATTCGAGAATACAATGACACCATCGGGACGGAGAAGACGTTTTAGTTGAGCTAGTACATCAATATGATCACGCTGCACATCAAAGGTACCTGACATGCGTTTTGAGTTAGAGAACGTCGGCGGATCGATAAAGATAAGATCATATTGACCTTGTGCACTTTCCAGCCACTGTAAACAATCGGCCTGCTCATAGTGATGCTGACTGCCCACTTGGCCATTTAAGCTCATGTTCTCTTTTGCCCAAGCCAAGTAGGTTTTGGACATATCGACGGTTGTTGTTGAACGAGCGCCCCCACATGCAGCATGCACGGTCGCCGAACCGGTGTAAGCAAATAGGTTTAAGAAATCTTTGCCTGCCGCCATTTCGCCTAACTTACGGCGGGTGAGTTTGTGATCCAAGAATAAACCTGTATCCAAATAATCATACAAATTAACGGCCAGTTTCACACCATACTCTTGTACCACCATGGTGTGAGATTCTTGACTCAACTTCTGATATTGTGAGGTGCCTTTCTGCTTTTCACGCACCTTGATGACCACTTTATTGGCATCCATGTTAAGCACTTGAATGGCGGCGCGGATAATATCGGTTAGACGACGCTTGGCCTTTTCTTCAGGGATATCTTTGGGCGCAGCGTATTCTTGAATCACTAAGTGGTCCAAATACACGTCAATCGCCACATTGTATTCAGGTAAGTCTGCATCGTAGACTCGGTAACAATCAAGCCCTTCGCGTTTTGCCCATTTACCTATTTTAGCGACATTCTTTTTCAGGCGATTAGCAAAGTCTGGTGCGACAACATTCGTCTGCTCTTCCGGTGCCTTATCGCTCACGCGACCCGTAATACCGTAGTTTTTAAGGTGACACTGTAACGCACCATTGTGCATTTTAAATTGCTTGTCAGCGCGCATACGCAAACAGCTTAGTAGCTCATCAGAGCTCGAGAAAATCGACGCTTTACAGCCGCCAAATTCCGCTTTCAATTGCGCACCAAAGGCGGTGTAGAGTGCAATCAAACCTGGGTGTGTACCTAAGCGTTCGCCGTATGGAGGGTTACATACCACCACCCCATTCTCGAATTCTGCCGGACGTTGCACGGTGGCAGCATCACTCACAGCAAAATCAATCAAGTGTTCAACGCCTGCACGACGGGCGTTATCACGAGCGATTTGCAATACGCGTTCATCGTTATCACGGCCGAAAAATTGAGCGTCAACTTTTTTGACTCCACGGCGAGCCTGAACATTCGCTTCTGCTTTAATCTCCGCCCACACTTCAGGTTCGAAATCTTCTAACGCTTCAAAACACCACTTCTGACGTTTTACGCCCGGTGCCATATTGGCAGCAATCATCGCCGCTTCAATCAATAGCGTGCCTGAACCACACATCGGATCGAGTAACGGCATATCAGCCGTCCAGCCACTACGCATAATAATGGCTGCTGCTAGCGTTTCACGCAGCGGAGCTCGGCCAGATTCAGGGCGATAGCCACGAATATGTAAGCCTGGGCCAACCATATCAATACCTAGCAAGGCATTGTCTTTATGTAGACGCACATGAATACGCACATCGGCATTATCTTTATCAATCGACGGACGAGGCAGATTCTTTTTGGTAAAGCAATCAACAACCCCATCTTTGACTTTCATCGCGCCATATTGGCTATTGCGAATTTCGCGATTGGTGCCGTTAAAATCAACCACAAAGCGCTTAGAGCTGTGGAAATGATTGACCCAGTTGACCGCGGTCGTTGCAAGGTACAAATCCATATCATCTTGGCAAGTGAACTCAGACACAATGCGGACAAAACGTGAAGCAATACGACTCCACAAGCAACAACGATAAATTTGTTCATTGGTTGCTTTAAATTTCACTCCGGCTTGTACCGGTTTTGCATTGGTAATGCCTAATTGCGTTAGCTCTTCAACTAATAAGTTCTCAAGTCCGTTGGACGTCACCGCCAGATACTGATTCATAGTGCTCTTCGAATGGTAAAAATGGTCTGTAATTATAACCGACATTAAAGGCCATGCCTAAATCTAATCCACTTTTTTATGCAATGCCTATCCAATTGCCTAACCACTCACCAACTTCTCTATGCCGATATCTTGCGAACGTCACTCTTTACAGCCAACCCATCAAAATGACTAACTATTCACCACCAATCTGGACTATACCAGATTAAAATAAGCGTTGAAAAATAACCACATATATCGGGAAATGAGGAATTTATCGTGTCGGCACACCGAAGAAATTGTACAAAAAGTGTCACGTATTGCTGGAAATGCTTGAATGATTTTGCACAACTCTCACACAAATAGAGGCATGATTGCAGCAACGTTCATTATGAGAGCGTGAATTAGATTGGGAAATGACAATAAATAATGAGACAGCAACGAGGAATGGACAAAAGAAATCGGCCTTTAAGCCGATAGGGAGAACATAAAATAAAGAGGACTATGCGTATTAACCAACCAAAGCAATCGTCTCAGCCACGAGCTTATGATTGGCGCAAGCCATTCGGTCATGCATGACTTTTATCACGCGACCAAACGATAACGATTTAGACCCATTCAAACTGAAATCGTCCAGATCAACCAATGCACATAAACTGGCATTAGTCCCGACATCCAAAACCATAAAATGCCCTTCATTGTATTCATTGAGCAACGTCACGACATCCCCCATCTGAGGTTCATAGCCGTAACCTTGATGCGAGAAGAACCAACTCTTGGGCTGTACAGGCTTATGGAAGCGCTTCGCTGCTACGCAATACAAGGCTAATTGTGCTTTGCGAGGCTCACTGAGTGGCAAACAAACGATATGTTCTTTGAAGGTTTGGTAATCCGAGGCATCATCGACCGAAAAAGAAGATGGCTGAAACGCACACTCAACCAGTACATTGCGACTGAGATTAGTACGAAACAACATATTATCGTCCAGTTCCATCATCAAATAACCTTCGTCATCTGAATAGTACCAATTCCATTTATCACTGGGTTTAAGCATTGTGCCCTCTCGATATATGCTCTTCTTTTTTTGGAATTTAGGTAAAACTTAATTACCTTTGCCAATGAATAGAGGTAATTCTATTGGTGAGACAATAAAAAAAAAGAGGAAATGAACGAGTCATTTCCTCTTAACGTCACCTTGTCACTTCCTTGAATGTGAGGCTTATTGCCTCATCCGGGTGACAATCGCTATCAATTTATAGATGGGTCACAATATCTTTGACCAACTTAGGGCCTTTATAGATGAATCCACTATAGACCTGAATCAATTTTGCACCTGCCAATAATTTTTCTTTTGCCGATACATAATCATCAATACCACCCACCCCAATAATAGGCACTTGCTCGCCTAAAGCTTGATAAAGCTGTTTGACAACTTGCGTACTGCGTGATGCAAGTGGACGTCCACTCAAACCACCACTTTCACGGCCATGCTTCAAACCTTCAACACTACTACGATCTAATGTGGTGTTAGTCGCAATGACGCCATCAATATTATTATCGATTAAAGACTGACAAATTTGTTCAATCTCCTCATCACTTAAATCTGGTGCAATTTTTAACGCTAATGGCACGTATTTATCATGTTGCTCAGCCAGCTCGCTTTGTTTCGCTTTTAATGCTGACAACAACTCGTTTAACGTATCGCCATATTGTAAGCTTCGCAGCCCAGGAGTATTCGGGGAACTAATGTTCACGGCGATATATCCCGCATGGGGATAGACTTTTTCCATACAGATAAGATAATCATTGACGCCCTCTTCAATCGGAGTGTCTTTGTTCTTACCGATATTGATGCCAATCACACCATCGAAGTTGGCACGTTTTACGTTCTCAACAAGCGCATCAACCCCTTCATTATTAAAGCCCATACGATTAATGATTCCTTCAGCGGGCAACACACGGAATAAACGCGGTTTATCATTACCTGGCTGCGGACGCGGTGTGACAGTCCCGACTTCAACAAAGCCAAAACCCATAGCACCGAATGCATCAATACATTCACCGTTCTTATCGAGACCCGCTGCTAAACCAACAGGATTCTTGAAAGTAATGCCCATGCATTCCACTGGGCGGAAAGGAAGTTGCTGACGGTAGCACAATTCAATAGGCGTACCGGTGAAACGTTTGAAATTCTGAATGGCAAGATCGTGTGCCTTTTCAGCATCCAATTGGAAAAAGCCAGTTCTGGCTAAGCGGTAAAGCATTGTGCCTCCGAAAGAAAAAAGCCCCGAGTAAACGGGGCATTATTATTGACGAGTCGCGTAAACAATTCAAATGTTATTGCACAGACTGGCAATTTAAGTTGAGTAACATCAATTCTCGTAATGCTACTGAGAATTTCGCGAACTCATGGACCGTACCGACTTTAAACTCATTGAGAATATTTTCCCAACGAGTCAGCGCAACTTGGTTCGCTTCAATCCAGCGGTCGATCGCTACCTCTATCTCTTCATCACCATCGCATGAAAGCACTTGTGCCGTCAATTGACGTTGTTGCCAATCGAGATCTTCTCTAAACGCTGCCCGCGCCAACGCCTGCCAATTATTATCGACCGCTTGTTGATTGATTTGTTTTAAGAACCAATGCAAGGATAACCGGTCACCGAGGCTAAAGTAAGCTCGTGCGGTTTTTTCCACACTTTGCTGCTGATCTTTAGCAACACTGGCAATATCAAGCGCACTGTACAAGCTCGATAGTCGCGAAACATAAGCAGCCGTCTCTTGATCAATCCCTTGCTCAACCCAATGCTGCGCTTCTTTGTTATGTTCCGTCAGTTCATCACTGACAAGCACATTCTCTAATTGCTCAATGATGGTCGTCACATCGGCTTGATAACGGTCGATAAGCTCTTGCACCGATAAGTTACCCATGCGATTACGCAAAATCCACCGAGTGAGTCGTCGTAACGTCCGGCGAACCACTTTAATGACATCATATTGAGCTTGCGCCGTCGCAATATTGTCTAAACGACGAACTTGCTCAAACACCCAAGGTAGACCAAAGATCTCTCGCGTCGCCGCGTAAGCATTCGCAATCTCAATCGTGTTTGCGCCAGTTTCATCATGCAGACGGGCGACAAAATTACTGCCCATTTCATTCACCATTTGGTTCGCTAATGCGGTAGCAATAATCTCTTTACGCAATGGATGCTGTGGCATGGTTTCCGCGTAGTGACGGCGTAACTCAGTTGGGAAGTATTGTGCCAACTGCTGAGCATGATAACGGTCACTGGCAATATCTTCACAGGCCAACTGCTCTTTTAGTAGCATCTTACTGTATGCGACTAGCACAGCGATTTCTGGACGTGTCAGGCCGACCCCTTTTTTCTCACGGCTTAACAATGTCTCATCGTCAGGAATGTATTCCAGAGCACGATCTAAGTAGCCCATTTTTTCTAAAGAATGGATAAAGCGGATTTGTTCTTTCACCACTTTAACGCCCTGATAATCAGAAACAGAAATCGACTCTGATTGGCAGTACGCATCGTCGAGAACAATCGCTCCGACTTCCTCTTCCATTTTTTCGAGCACTTGATTACGTTGCTTAACGGTTAAATCACCACTTGCAACCAACGTATTGAGGAAGATTTTAATGTTAACTTCATTATCGGAGCAATCCACACCGCCGACGTTATCGACAAAGTCGGTATTCACGCGACCATCATTCAGCGCATACTCGATTCGTCCTTTTTGAGTCATACCGAGGTTGCCGCCTTCACCGACGACGCGCGCTCTAAGCTGATTGCCGTCAATACGCAAACCATCATTGGCACGATCACCGACGTCAGTGTGCGTTTCTGTCGATGCTTTCACGTAAGTCCCGATACCGCCATTCCACAATAGATCCACTTTCATACTTAAGATCATGCGGATCAATTCATTAGGCGGCAACGCCGCTTTCTTGGTTCCAAGCATTGCTTGGATCTCTGCACTTAACGGAATAGACTTGGCTTTACGCGAGAAAATACCACCACCTTTCGAGATCAGTGACTTATCGTAATCTTCCCAGCTTGAACGTGGTAAGGCAAATAACCGATCACGTTCAGCCCAGCTTGCTGCGGCATCAGGATTGGGATCAATAAAGATATGCATATGGTTAAACGCGGCTTGTAAGCGAATATGCTTGGACAATAGCATGCCGTTACCAAATACATCTCCCGCCATATCGCCGACACCAATTGCCGTGAAATCAGAGGTTTGACAGTCTATCCCCATTTCTCGGAAATGGCGTTTCACCGACTCCCACGCGCCTTTTGCAGTTATCCCCATGGCTTTATGGTCATAACCATTGGAGCCACCAGACGCAAACGCATCCCCTAACCAGAATTGATATTCGCTCGATACTGAGTTAGCTAAATCAGAAAACGTTGCCGTTCCTTTATCGGCGGCAACCACCAAATATGGGTCATCGTCATCATGGCGAACCACCTGCTGCGGCGCCACTAATTGACCTTCGACAATGTTATCAGTGACATCCAGCAACGCATGGATAAAGCGCTGGTAACAACGTTTACCTTCGGCAAATATTTCATCTCGATTCGACAGCATAGGCTGCTTCTTACAGACAAAACCCCCTTTGGCGCCCACAGGGACAATCACCGTATTCTTAACTTGCTGCGCTTTGACTAAACCTAGAATTTCTGTGCGGAAATCTTCTTGACGATCCGACCAACGCAAACCACCTCGTGCCACTTTACCGCCACGTAAATGCACCCCTTCCATATCCGGTGCATACACAAAAATCTCATACGCAGGAACTGGCTCTGGAATATCCGCAATCTCTCTCGGACTCATTTTAAGCGCTAACCACGGTTTCGGCTGTTGCTGATCATCTAATTGATAATAGTTGGTCCGTAACGTCGCCATGATCATATCCATGTAACGACGAATAATACGATCATCATCGAGAACATCGACATTTTCTAACTGCTCAGTGATCGACTGAATGAAGCCTTGTTGACCCTTCTGATTACCTTTGAACTTTGGATCAAATCGTCGTTTAAAGAGATCCACCAGCGCGCGAGCAAGATCCGGATAATGATGCAGAGTATCTTCAATGTACTGTTGGCTGAACGGAAATCCAACTTGGCGCATATATCGTGCATAAGCGCGCAAAATCGACACTTCCCGTCCTGTCAGGCCCGAGCTTAGAACCAAACGGTTAAACCCATCGCTTTCTAATTCACCACGCCAGATTTGTGCAAACGCTTGTTGGAAACGATCCCGCGCTTCGCGCAGATCCACTACCTTGTCGCTTTTGTGCAACATGGAAAACTCGAGGATCCAATAGGTTTGCATGTTGGTTTTCACCACTTCATATGGCGACTCACCAATCACTCTTAACCCTAGGTTTTCCAACATTGGCATGACATCCGATAAATGAATCGGCTCGGCGCGATGGTACAGTTTTAAACGTACGGCTTTAGAATTGGTTTGTTCTTCCTGAGGACGATAAAACAGCATACCTAAACGATCAGTTTCGTTCAGATTTTCCATACGCTCAATATCAGCCACGGCAGAACCTGGCATCATGTCTTCTTTATACGAGCGCGGGAATGCTCGCATATACTCTTTGGATAAAGGCAGCCCTTTGCTTTCGCCAAAGTTGGCAATGATTGCTTCTGATAAACGATCATCCCAGCTGGTGGATGCTTCCATTAAATTTCGCTCTATTTTGTTAACGTTCACTTCCATGCTGTTGTCGTCGACACGCACAATGTAGTGAGTCCTAGCCAGTGGACTTTCGGAAAAATACGTCGTAAATTCAACATCTTGATCACAACCAAAGTATTGTTTAAAAATACGCTGAGTTTGTCGACGCAGTTCCGTGTTATAACGCTCTTTCGAGACATACACCATACAGCTGAAAAAACGTCCGAAGGGATCACGGCGAACAAAGAGACGCAACATATCGCGATCTTGCATCTGTACCACGCCGGTTCCAACTTCTAATAACTCCTCTTCCGAGGACTGCAATAATTCATCACGTGGATAGTTTTCTAAAATATTATGCAGTGCTTTATACGCGTAAGAGCTAGCTCGATAACTACTTGCCGCTAAGATTCGTTGAACTTTCTCGTTGATAAGTGGAATATTTTCCACACTTTGATTATAAACCGCCGAGGTATATAACCCCGTAAACCGATGCTCGCCAATCACTTTGCCATTCTTATCGAATTTCTTAATACCAATGTAATCAGTATACGCAGGTCGGTGAATACGAGATTGTTTGTTGCCTTTGGTGACAATCAATAAATAAGGCTTCTTCGCTTCCAAACGTGCTGGATCCGGAAACTCGGATAATTTAATGGAGCGAATGTGATTATTGTCTGAGAACAAGCCAAGCCCTTGATCCTGGGTCGGCTCAAGAATGCTTTCTCCATCCGTTTCCGTTAAATCGAATTCTTTGTATCCCATAAAAGTGAAGTTATGATCGCCCAACCAACGTAAAAACGCGATCGTTTCTTCATAACGATCATCTTCGATCGGGATATTCTTGCGCTCTTTTTCGAGTTGTTGAATCACGGTGGTTAAACGACTCACCATCGGTTGCCAATCTTTAACGACTAACGCCGTATCTTGAAGAACAGACAATAATTCTTCTTTAAGCTCATTCATTTCTTCTTTTGTGTTTAAGCGGTCCACTTCTATATGGAATAATGAGTACCATTCCCCTTTCGTTTGATTAATAGAAGTGACACTGTAATCTTTTTTACGGCCAATTTGCGTTGGGCCATTCAGCATCAAATGAGAGGTTAAATCGAGACGACTCAATGTCATCTTCACTGAGTCAACTAAGAACGGAGTATCTGGAACGACGATTTCAATGATAGTATGAGTTGATTGCCAACCCTGGCGACTGATAGATGGATTAAACACCCTAACGGATAAACTATCTGGAGACTTTTCATTAATATGATGCCAAAGACTCACAATCGCACCATAAAGATCCGATTCATTGCGAGCGACTAAATCATCTTGGGAAATATTACTGAAAAGATGTTGGGCCAGTTGAGTAACAAGTGGCTGTTGAGCAAGCTCTAGCCGGTCTTGGATCAATTGATATACTTTTTCAAGTAGAACCGGCATAAGAGTATCTCGCGTGGGCATAAGCAACTCCAAAATTACATTATAATGAGTATAGTACTCTGTAATGATAGACGTTCCTGCGCCGTTACGCTTTGACTTAACTCGCTAATTGTAAGTAACTTATTTAGTGAATGTTAATAATGTTAACTGCTACACAGTATTACTGTGCATAACACGATGACTCTACGCAATAATATGCTGAAAAACTATCAAATCATAGGATCTCAAGTTTTTGGAACTTGTTATTATCGTCAGTCATCAGACGAAAACGCCCCTTAACGCCAAGTTGGCTTAAATAAGGACGAAAACGCGAAGCGGGTAATTGTAGGCGTAATTTTTGCTCAGTCATCACCACTACATGGGCGGCGACACCTGAATAGTGAGCAACGAACTCTTGATAAGAGATATTAAGAGAAAAATAATAGTATTTCATTATTTGTGCTAATCAAACCGGTAGAAGTAGAAAAAGTGGCACTGTCTGTGCCACTCCTTTTATTTTATCAGTGTGGTACTGATTGAGATGGACGAGAATACTCCCCTCCACCATTCATCACTACACCGATTTACTGTTCCAACGCTTTGGTTACTTTTTCATACAGATCCGATGATAAGTTATCGAGCGCGACCAATTTTTCGAGCTCCGCCTTCAACATGGCTTGACGATCATTATCGTAACGCGGGAACTGAATCAAAGAATCAATCATACCTGCAGCCAGTTGTGGATTCGAGCTGTTCAATTCACGAATAATATCACCGGCAAATTGATAACCTTCACCCGTTATTGCATGGAAGTTAACTGGGTTAGCACGGAAAAATGCACCAATTAAGCTACGAGTACGGTTAGGGTTTTTCAAACTAAACGCAGGGTGTGATTCCATGGTTTGACGAATCACCTCGAGTGCATTATTCGCTGGATTGGTTCCTTGAATCATAAACCATTTATCCATGACTAATCCATCATGACTCCACTTATCACTATAATCTTGCATGAGGGATTCGCGACACGGCAATTGAGCAAGGTTCGCGGCATGCATTGCTGCCATAGTATCGGTCATATTATTCGCATCATGATACTGAGATTTCACTACCTGATTGCCCGCATCTGTAAACGCTAAGTAGCCTAAACACACATTACGTAATGAACGTTGGCCAATGGCTGCATGCTCAATCGAATACGTCGTTTGTTTAAGTGTATGATACGTTGCACTCAGTTCATCAACCAACTCTGTTGCCAGCGTAATTTTAATCTCATGCAATACTTTGGCAATGGCATCCACATCAATTACGTCAAACCAACCAGAGACTTCATTATAATTTGGTAGAGTCAGTACTTCAGCAACAAACGCAGGTTCTAAACGCTCGCTAAGTAATACGCCACGGAACGCATCAATAATATGTTCAGGCAACTCAGTATCTTTACCGGCTTGCACTTGCTCGACATTATGACGAATGTACTTAGCCAATAACATTTGACCCGCATCCCAGCGAGCAAATTCATTCGTCGCATGCACCATTAAGAATGTCAGCTCTTCATCGCTATAGTCATAGACCAATTTTACTGGCGCAGAAAATTCACGCAGTAAAGAAGGGATTGGGCATTCAGCAACGTTATCAAACACGAAGGTTTGCGAGTCTTGGGTCACATTCAGAACGTGATCAATTTTTTCACCGTTACGCTGTAACTCAATCACACTGCCATCAACAGCGTATAATTCAACATCAAAAGGAATGTGCAACGCTTGCTTGTCTTTTTGATCATGAGTGGCGGGGGTATGCTGCGCTACGGTCAAGGCGTACGTTTGTGCCGTAGCATCGTATTCGCTGCTCACCGTTAACGTTGGCGTGCCAGACTGGCTATACCATAAACGGAATTGTGTCAGGTCAATTCTAGAGGCATCTTCCATCGCACAAACAAAATCTTCACACGTTGCCGCGGTACCATCATGACGATCAAAATACAGTGTCATCCCTTTTTGGAACTGAGTTTCACCCAACAGTGTGTGCATCATTCGGATCACTTCACTGCCTTTTTCATACACCGTCACAGTATAGAAATTATTCATTTCTATCACTTTCTCAGGACGAATAGGATGAGACATTGGGCCAGAATCTTGCTGGAACTGAGCGCCTCGAATCACACACACATTATTGATGCGATTCACCGCACGTGAGCCTAGATCAGAAGAAAATTCTTGATCACGGAATACGGTTAGTCCTTCTTTGAGACTCAATTGGAACCAATCACGACAGGTAACACGGTTACCCGTCCAGTTATGGAAGTACTCATGACCAATGACCGCTTCAATCCCAAGGTAATCTCTATCAGTGGCGGATTGATCATCAGCCAGTACGTATTTAGAGTTAAAGACATTTAAGCCTTTATTTTCCATGGCACCCATGTTGAAGAAATCAACCGCGACCACCATATAAATATCAAGATCGTACTCTAGACCAAAACGTTCCTCGTCCCATTTCATCGAATTGATAAGCGATGTCATTGCGTGCTTAGAACGCTCATGATTGCCTTTATCAACGAAAATCTCTAACGTCACATCACGGCCTGACTTGGTGGTGTATTGATCACGGCGAACATCAAAATCACCGGCCACTAATGCAAACAAGTAACTTGGTTTCGGATGCGGATCTTGCCATTTCACCCAATGGCGACCATTGTCGGTCAGCCCTTCTTCAATACGGTTACCATTACTTAATAAGTATGGGTATGCCGCTTTATCCGCGATCACAGTCGTCGTGAATTTAGCCAAAACATCGGGACGATCGAGATAATATGTGATGCGACGGAAACCTTCTGCTTCACATTGCGTGCAAAACGCACCGCCCGACTTGTATAAACCCTCTAATGCGGTATTCGCTTCTGGGTTAACTAACGTAATGATGGTCAATTCGCAATGTGCTGGCAAATCACGAATCTCTAACTGATCGGCACTCTGCTGGTAAGCATCCCAATCGGCGCCGTCCACCTTTAGTGCTTCCAGAGTAAGCCCGTCGCCATGCAAGCATAACGTATCACTGTCTGATAATTGCTTAACGTAAGAAACCGCGGTGACGGTGGTTGCCGTATCGTGCAAATCAAAGGTCAACTCAATATCCGTAATAGTATGGGAAGGTTGAGTGTAATCTTTTCTGTATTTGGCTTGAGGGGTTTGAGCCATTGCCGTAATCCTTTTTGACGTAATAATGTGGTTACTATCCAATATAGATGGTATTGATCTTAAGCCGACAATCGACAATAACAACCCCTAGATGCAAAAAACGAAGTATTTTATGAGAATACTTCGTATTATTGCTGATAAAACCGTCAATTTAATCCATGTTATTGAGGCTCGCGGCTCAGCGTCGCAAGAAGCGCTCCATTTTCCATATTCAACGTCATGATGTCTTTATTCACCGAATACTTGGCGTCATGCTGGCCATTTTCATACATCAAGACAAGATGATTTTGCTCTATGTAAAACACGCCTTGATGTTCCGTTTCACCACCTTGGTGATTGACGGAACGAAATGAAAACACGAAATCCGGTTTGATGAGTAAATCAATACGGTCAATAGCATGATTATTCCGCTTTTCAATATTTTTCACATTTTGACTGGTCCATTGCCCAGCGAGCTCTCTCGGCAGCGCTTTATAAAAATAAAGCCCATTCATGTACAAAGTGTTATGACTGCTTTGGTAAGCATAATTGTGCTTCTCTCCACTATTAAATTGAAATTGCAACGTGTCATCGCTAGCTGAGAAGAGTCCTTGCCAATGCTGCACCGAGTGATCCTGCTTTTTCACATCAATCTGAAAGTGGTAATCGGAGCGCAGCTGCACATAAATTGAACGGTACCCATCTGGCGTTTGTTCTGGATGAGGATTAACAAAGTACCAATCGCCTAATAGAAATGGATGATCGAAATAAGTTAAATCATGCTGATCATTTTGATGGGCCACACTAAAGGGCGTCACAACCATCCCGAAACTAAAAATCACGCAAAATAGCCACTTCATGAGCAACTCCTAGATTAACTAAACTCTATTAATAAGCGTAGATAAGAGAGCGAAGACTAGCGGAGAATTTCAAATAATTACTTTGCTGATGTGATCGCTACGCGCAGTAAAGTCACGTGCTTGTTTACGGTATTGCTTAGCGATGTGATTCACACAACTATATAAGCAAAAAAAAACGAGCCGTATAGGCCCGTTTTATTAGCGTGGTATCTCAGTAACATCACTGCTTGATGTCATCAACCATATTACCGGTGACGGCCACGGCTTCATCAAGATACGCATCTGGAGCTTCATAATCTTTAGGAATATCATCAAAAGACGCATAAGGTTTTTCACCTGCGGCTTTACGACGCGCATTCACACGTGTTAATTGCTCTGCGTCCGCTTCATCCGCTTTTTGCTTACGGACTTTTTCATTCAGAGATAAGGTTTTCTCATCTTTCTCTTGCTTGTACTTCGCAATATCTTCATCGATAAAACCGAATTCACGATCGTTGGCAATACGAGCCTTATGCTGAGCCGTCAATTCCTTGATCAAATCTTGATCATTATGAATAGGTCGATAATCCGCTTTCGCAATGCTATCCCACGGCAACGCATTATCTTCAACACTCTCTCCGGTATCTTTCGGATCAATCGGTGTTGGGAACGCAATATCAGGTTTTACCCCTTTCTCTTGCGTACTACCACCATCAATGCGGTAGAACTTCTGGATAGTATATTGCACATAACCCAAGGGATCATCGAACACATCATAGATATGATTCAACGAACGGTGCTGCTGCACTGTTCCCTTACCATAAGAATTCTCACCCAAAATAACCGCGCGACCATAATCTTGCATTGCGGCAGCAAAGATCTCTGATGCTGAAGCGCTATACCGGTTAATCAATACCGTCATTGGTCCAGAGTACGCTTCTTTACCATCCGTATCACTGTCAATGTTGACACGACCGTAGCTATCACGCACTTGCACCACTGGACCGCTCTTAATGAACAAACCGCTCAAGCCAATCGCTTCGGTCAGTGCGCCACCGCCATTGTTGCGTAGATCAACAACAATACCATCGACGTGTTTTGCTTTAAGCTTTTCGATCAACTTGTCGGTATCTTTTGACAAACCAACGTAAAAACTCGGGACTTCAAGTACACCAATCTCATGCCCATCGATCTTCTTAACTTCCGATTTTACT
Organism: Vibrio sp.; assembly: GCA_052087065.1. GTDB lineage: Bacteria > Pseudomonadota > Gammaproteobacteria > Enterobacterales > Vibrionaceae > Vibrio. The sequence goes on from JBQGON010000024.1 coordinate 28,466, forward strand.
GCACGGTCTTCAAGGCGAATCTTGTCTCGGACGATTGTGACAACGTGACTTTTAGCACCTTTGCTATCTGATAAAATTTGTAATTTAACTTTGGTACCTTTTGGACCTTTGATTAAATCGACAATATCATCCAGACGCCAGCCCACCACATCGACAATTTTTTCACCATCCTGTCCTACGCCAATAATTTTATCGCCTTTAGACAGTTTATGGCTTTTTTCGGCCGGGCCACCTTTCACGAGAGAACGAATTTCAGTGTAATCGTCACTCGCTTGCAGCACAGCACCAATACCTTCTAAAGACAAATTCATATCTGTCTGAAATTGTTTGGCACTACGTGGTGATAAATAACTAGTATGGGGATCGATTGAGCGGGCAAACGCGTTCATATAGATCTGAAACACATCTTCACTATGCGTTTGACTCAAACGTTTGATGGCATTGTTGTAACGCTTGGTTAACGTCTTCTTGATTTCCGGCCAATCTTTACCCGCCAGCTTCAAGTTTAATGCATCGTATTTAACACGTTTACGCCACAAATCATCCAACTGTGCAACATTCTTTGGCCAAGCGGCTTCAGAACGATCGAGCTGAATTGATTCGTTTTTATCAAATGACATTTTTTTGTCGAGTAACGACAATGCATATTGATAACGTTCATAACGTTTTTGTTGAGACAAATTATACAATTTAAAAGCAATGTCGTTGTTACCCGCTTTTAATTGATCATCAATTTGTGTGGACCAAGAATGAAAAGAATCGATATCCGCTTGTGTGAAAATATTGCGGTTATAATCCAACATTTTCAAATAACGGTTAAAAATCTTTTGAGAGAACTGATTATCGAGAGAAAAATGCTTGTAATGAGAGCGCGTGAACCGTGAAGTGACCCGTTTTGCAGCGATAGACTGCTGGGATTCAGGCTTGAGCTTAGGTAAGCTTTCTTCACTAATATTGGCTTCTACAGCCTGAGCTGAAAATGCTGCTAGCCAAACGCTAGCAGCAATCAGTGTCAATTTTGAACGGCATTTCATGCGTAGGAATATCTCCTTTAAGCGCGCAAGTGCTCCATCTTGACAACCATTTGTAGGCCGTTAACAAGTTGGACACGCACATCTTCCTTATTAATTTCAACAATGGTCGCAGCCATGTTGCCTTTGCCCATATTTACATTTACTTGTTTACCGACCGATGCTTCATCAGTATTCAAAGCACGTGTTTCAACTGGCTTATTACTTGCTTTTGCAGATGCTTTTGGTTGAGATTTAGGGCGACGAGTTTGCGGTTTTTGCGCTGTCTTCGCTTTACCTTCTTCACGTGCTTTCTTGTTTTGCTCTTTACGACGAGCGTCAACACGAGCTTTGCTCTCTGCTAGCGCCGTTTTTGCATGTTCAATGTGTTGCTCTTCTAATTCACCACAGTCATTGCCATCTAGATCGACACGCACAGCACCAGGTTTAACACCATGCAGATAACGCCATGAGGAAGTGTACTGTCTTAAAGCAGCACGTAGCTGTGTCTTGCTGACTTTTGAGTCGTCACTTAGACGTTCTGCAAGATCTTGAAAAATACCAATTTTTAATGGCTTGGCTTCACCTTCTAAAGTAAAGCATTTAGGGAAACATTCAGCAATGTATGCGATAACTTCTTTGCTGTTTTTTAACTTTTCAGTGTTTTCCATGAGGGTTCCTGGTTGGTGCGGCTACTTCCGCAAAGCATTTTCAATAAATATGTTCGGTATTATAGTGACCTGAATGGGAAAAACCACAGGCAAACACCAATTTATGCTTTGTTAGCGTGTGAATTGAGCAGGTTTTCAACCTGATTCATCAATTCTGTTAATCCAGATTGATCAATTTCACTAAAACGACCGATACTTGGACTATCGATATCCAATACGCCTGCAACCTTGCCATTGATCGAAAATGGAATGACTAACTCAGAGTTACTTGCTGCATCACAGGCAATATGTCCTTCGAATTCATGTACATCATAAATGCGTTGTACTGTATTTGTCGAGACTGCGGTACCACAAACTCCGGTACCAACCGGAATACGGACGCACGCAGGTAATCCTTGGAAAGGACCTAATACCATTTCGTCTTCACTATCCATCACATAAAAGCCAACCCAGTTAATGTCTTCTAACTCCATATTAAGAAGCGCACTGATGTTAGCTAGGTTAGCCGTTAGGTTGGGCTCACTCTCTACCAACGAGACTGCTTGCTTCGTGAGACGCTGGTATTGTTCGATATTCATATATATTTCCAATTAAAACTTAAAGACTTCATAAATCTGAGCTCGTACAATACAAACTCATTGATAAAAATAGGATGTTTCCATCATTGCTATGACAGATTCACAGGACACTATTAGCGTTTCTTGGCTAATAACTCAAGCAAAACAACATAAATCCAAGCTTTGGTTGGCGAACATCGTGGCGATTCTTGCGACAATGATGACCGTGCCCGTCCCTTTGTTAATGCCACTAATGGTCGATGAAGTGTTACTCAACAAGCCCGGTGATGGCTTAGAAATACTCAATCGCATTCTACCGCCCCACTATCAAACCGCCACAGGGTACATCCTATTTGCGCTGTTTCTTGTCATCATAATGCGAACAATAGGACAATTGCTCAATATTTTGCAAGGACGCCAATTTACTTTAGTTTCAAAAACCATCACTTACCGCATGCGATGCAAGATGATTGATAAATTGGGGCGAATTAGCATAAAACAATATGAAACTCAGGGAAGCGGTGGAATCAATGCGCATTTAATTACTGATATCGAAACCATTGACCAATTTATTGGCACAACCTTAAGTCGCTTTATCATTGGTTTACTGACCGTTACAGGGACAGCGATGGTTTTATTATGGCTTGATTGGCGCCTAGGGCTGTTTATTTTATGTGTCAATCCCATCGTCATATTTTTATCTCGCCGCCTTGGCAGCAAAGTTAAGCATTTAAAGAAGCAAGAAAATCAAGCCTTTGAACGTTTTCAAACTCGCTTAGTCGAAACCTTAGATGGCATTTATCAATTAAGAGCGGCCAATCGTGAGCGTATCTTTTTACAACAACTTAAATCGCAAGCGGATGAAGTAAGAACCAGTGCCGATACCTTCGCATGGCGCTCTGAAGCGGCAGGCCGTTTGTCGTTTTTACTATTCTTGGTCGGTTTCGAGCTCTTTCGCGCCGTAGCAATGTTGATAGTCTTATTTAGTAATCTCACCATTGGTGAGATTCTTGCCGTATTCAGTTATTTATGGTTCATGCTCGGCCC
>JBQGON010000025.1:0-31365 GCA_052087065.1 Vibrio sp.
CCTTTCAGTTGGAATTCATCATTCACAACCAAAACTTTTTCAACACGATCGCGGTGCATGTTTTCTTGAACCACTTCACGCGATGCCCCTTCACTCACCGTCACCAGACGTTCTTTTGGTGTCATGACCGCAGAAACCAGCTTGGTCATGTCGGTGACAAAACGGATGTCACGGCCAGTAATGATACCCACCAATTCGTGGTTTTCAGACACAACAGGGAAACCGGCAAAGCCATGTTTTTCAGTGAGTGCTTTGACATCAGAGATGGTCGCATCAGGGTGAATGGTGACAGGATGTGTCACTACGCCGGCTTCGAAAATTTTCACGCGACGAACTTCTTCAGCTTGCTGTTCAATGGACATATTTTTATGAATAAATCCAATCCCGCCCTCTTGAGCTAGAGCGATAGCAAGGCGAGCTTCTGTCACTGTATCCATGGACGCTGAAATCATAGGAATGTTTAGCGAAATGTTTTTCGTCAACCGAGTGCGAAGATCGGCTGTATTTGGGAGAACAGTTGAATGAGCTGGAACGAGTAAAACGTCGTCGAAAGTCAGAGCTTCTTTTGCAATTCGTAACATGTGCAATATCTCACAGCAGTGGTATTTAAAGTAAACAATCTTTATCGTCGTTTCGCATAACCATAAAGATCAATATTAGATATTGCGGAAGGATTATACCCACCAAGCAAACGGTTGGCTACACATTTTTTTAAAAATAATTTGCATTACCCCCCTAGATATGTATTATTTTGTCGCTAACTTCCATACTCACGTCTCGGAAATTTGTCTTGTCTAACCTCGCGAATCAAAATATCTATACCGTTTCTCGTCTCAATGCCGAAGTGCGTCGTATTCTTGAATCTGAAATGGGTATTGTTTGGTTAGTCGGTGAAATCTCTAACTTTTCAGCGCCTGTCTCTGGTCACTGGTATCTCACCCTCAAAGATTCCCGAGCGCAAGTCAAAGCCGCCATGTTTAAAGGCCGTAATCGTCTGGTACAATTTCGTCCACAAAATGGTCAACAAGTCTTAATTAAAGCTCGTTTATCCCTTTACGAGCCGCGCGGCGACTACCAAATCATTATTGATAGCATGCAACCGGAAGGTGATGGCAGGCTTCAGCAAGAGTTTGAACAACTCAAAATGAAGCTAGCTGGTGAAGGGTTGTTTTCTCAAGATCATAAAACCGCCCTCCCAACCCACCCACGCTGTGTCGGTATCATTACTTCAAAAACTGGGGCGGCTCTGCACGATATCTTAAATGTGCTTAAAAGGCGGGATCCCAGCTTACCGGTTATTATTTACCCCACTATGGTCCAAGGCAACGATGCCGCAATCCATATCGCTCAAGCGATTGGCTGTGCCAACAGCCGCAATGAATGTGACGTTTTGATTGTCGGGCGTGGCGGTGGTTCACTAGAAGATCTTTGGTGTTTCAATAACGAAATTGTCGCGCGTACCATCTACTCGAGTCAGATCCCTGTTATCAGCGCGGTCGGCCATGAAGTGGATGTGACGATTGCCGATTTTGTCGCAGACGTTCGCGCGCCAACGCCCTCAGCCGCTGCTGAATTAGTGAGCCGAGATAATAGCGATAAACGACAAGCCTTTGTAAACCACCAGCATAAATTACTGGGTGAGTGGCGCTACTACGTAGCACAACGTAAAAATGTTCTACAGCAACTGCAATATCGATTAAATCAACAGCATCCAATGCATCGCTTACAGCGCCAGCAACAATTATTGGATGACAAAGAAGCACGTCTACGCCGTGCGATTGAACGCCATATCAATCAGACCCGTCAGCATATTGCTCGGCAACAATACCGTTTACAACTACAATCTCCGGTAGAGCGTATTACCGCTCAAAGGCACGCTTTGTCGATTGCAGAAGGTCAGCTTAAAGACGCGATGCAGCGCCAATTGCTGAAACGATGCTATAGATTCAGCATGTTAACGGAAAAACTCGATACAGTAAGCCCACTCTCTACCCTATCGCGCGGTTACTCGATCACGCAAAATGAGCAAGGCACAGTGATTCATCACGCCAGCGACGTGCAACCTGGCGATACCTTAATTACCCGCGTCTCTGACGGCCAAATTCATTCGACCGTCATCCAATCTTAAGTTTGTTCACGGCTCACAGCCGTATACTCTACTTGTACGGTAGATTTTGACTTTAGTTCATTACATGTATTACAAAAATAGCTAACTGAACCACACGCTTGCAGTTTTTCTAACTGACTGTGACACGTTGGGCAATACGCTTGCTTTAAGTAGTGCTGCTGACAAGACTGACATAGATAATTACCATCTCGCCACTGCAATACCTGTTGGCACTGTGGACACTCATTCTCCATACATTCTCCTTTATATTTCATTATGATTATCGCGATGTATTACAGCGCGATGTTGATCACAATCACATTTCATTAGAAATCGACCCCATTTCTGCGTCATGCTCTACTCTGTACATATGGATCATTGCACGATCTTCCCCTTAATACCTCTTGATCAGCGATCTGTACCTAAAAGAACTTTTATATAACCACACCCCGAAAGCATGAGTTACATATGCTGTATTTGGATTTTTAAAAGTTAAATATACTGCCTTAGTTAATAAAAAAACAAATAATTAGAAGTTAATAAAAAGATCGTCCCCTCAAATTACACTAATCCGTGTTTGAACCTCAAAATGTAGTGAATCATGCGGTATAACACTCGCAGTGATGGATTTATACTCAGTTAAGCTTGGGGCATGCGTGCCACCACATGGCATTTTGGTAACTTGATCCGCTTGTAAATAACATTGCCAGTAGCGAGAATCGGTTAACAAATTGCCTTCACAAATAAGATCAATCTTTCCTGCGCTTGCCACCCACTGTGCTAACTGAGTATTAACGTGCGTGATGATGGCATCGATGTTTTCTAGCATTTCATGGGTGTTTAACCCTCGCTTACGCAGCGTTTTACCTAAACGATAAGCAACCCGCGCCTCGTAGGGCGTAATGTGGCTCGATTCTTGGGCGTAGTTATGAAAATGACAATACCCTAGGGGATCTTTTCGGTCAGCGTCCTTACGCCAATAGCCTTGCTCTTCAATCACTTTATTAAGCGCCATGCTAACAAGGTGTTCTGCGCTGTGTGCAAGACTTAGAGCGTTTTGATACTCACTATCGACATAAAGTTCAAGCTGATCATGACAAGCGATGACGGCGTGTGTGCTGGCAATGCGGTGCACTACCACAAAACTCCATCCCGGCGCATCACGTTTAACTGGAATAGCATGATCAACATAAAGTAATCCCGTCGCCTGCTCAATCACACCAGTCAAACAGTCAATTACCTGAAACGTTTGTCCGTTGTGATGCAGCTCGCCTCTATCAGCAGGTTGATCCGGCCAAATATGACTCACAGGATGAAATGGGGTGATATCCGAGACGATATCAATACCACTCGCGTGTGACTGAACCGCAATCACTCGCGCGTGCACAGGCTCAGTAGAATATGGAAAGGTAACTTGGGTGGCAGGAAACATATCAGCGGGTCTCATCAGAATTGACTAGACCCAGAATAACAAAAAGCCCAAGAAGACTTGGGCTTTTTTTACATTATTTCTTACGAGATTTAACCATTTCCATCACGCGCTTGCGTTTACGCTCTTGAGAAAGAGTGCCTTTCCCGCCTTTATTTTCAAACGGGTTTTCACTGCTTTGGAATTGAATCTTAATCGGTGTTCCCATAATTTCCAGGGCGCGGCGATAGTAGTTCATCAAGTAACGTTTGTATGAATCGGGTAACTCTTCTACCAAGTTACCGTGCACAACGATGATTGGTGGGTTATAACCGCCCGCGTGCGCATATTTCATTTTCACACGACGACCACGAATCATTGGTGGTTGGTGATCATCGGTTGCCATCTTCATGATACGCGTCAAGATAGAGGTACTCACACGTGTCGTTGCAGACTTGTACGCTTCTTGCACTGATTCATACAAGTGACCAACACCAGTACCGTGTAGCGCTGAGATAAAGTGGATACGAGCAAAATCAACAAAACCAAGACGGCGATCAAGCTCTTTTTTGACGTTTTCTTTCACGTCTTTATCTAACCCATCCCACTTGTTGACGGCAATCACAATAGAACGCCCAGCGTTCAAAGCAAAGCCAAGCAAGCTTAGATCCTGATCAGAAATGTTTTCACGCGCATCAACAACAACTAAGACCACGTTCGCATCTTCAATCGCTTTCAGTGTTTGTACCACAGAAAACTTCTCAACAGTTTCATTGATACGTTTACGACGACGAACACCAGCGGTATCGATCAATACGTATTCACGTTCATCACGCTTCATCGGAATGTAGACTGAATCGCGCGTGGTGCCCGGCATATCGTAAACCACAACACGCTCTTCCCCGAGAATACGGTTAATTAGCGTTGATTTACCCACGTTCGGACGACCGATAATAGCCAGTTTGATCGGTTGATCTTGCAAGCGTTTATACGCAGCTTCCGCTTCTTCTTCGGTGTAGTCGAGTTTTTCTGACTCGTCTTCCATCCCGGTTAAATCTTCGAGAGCGGCTTCTTGAGCAAGTTCTTCAACAAATGGCGTTAAAACACGGTCAATCATGACACTGACACCACGCCCATGGGCGGCGGCAATCTGGAAAATATGATCAATACCCAACTGCCAGAATTCAGCACTGGCGGCATCGGCGTCGACACCGTCAACTTTGTTCACCACTAAAAACGATGGCTTATCGGATTTACGTAGGTAATCAGCAATCATCTCATCTGACGAGGTCAAACCAGCACGACCATCAACCAAGAACAACACAACATCCGCTTCTTCAATAGCCGCTAAAGATTGCTCAGCCATTTTGTTCTCTACGCCTTCTTCAGTGCCATCAATACCACCGGTATCAATCACAATGAATTCATTATCACCCATTTTCGCTTGACCGTATTTACGATCTCGCGTTAATCCAGGGAAATCAGCGACTAATGCATCTCGAGTGCGAGTCAGTCGGTTAAATAGCGTGGATTTACCAACATTCGGACGCCCAACAAGAGCAATTACAGGTACCATAATAACCTCAACACATCTTCGTTTTTATGTAGTTATAGGGAAAGATTCTCTCATAGAATAATGTTTACCTAAAATCACATATATCAATAAGAATAAAACGGCCCCTAGCTGTCACCAGCCAGGAGCCATTTGTGAATTATATCACGTTTTATTTGTTGAGCGTCAGTTTCTTTACAGAACCATCACGAGTCACAACAATAAAACCATCATCAAGCGCAAGTGGTGATACAGCAAAGCCGCTGCTATCCACTTCTTGCTTGGCAACAAAATCACCCGTCGCAGGATCTAACCAATACAGATACCCTTGAGAGTCTCCCACTACGAGATAGCCATCAATCATGGTTGGTGCTGTTACTAAGCGATTCTCTAACTTGGAATTGGTCCATAATTCGGTACCACTGCGTGCATCAACCGCAATCAGGTGATCGTCATCGGTGGCAACAAAAATCTTAGAACCATCCGAAGCAATGTCGGTGGCCGAAGAGTAAGTTCGTTTCCACAACGGTTGACCTGAGCGTAAATCCACCGCCACTAATTGACCATTGTACCCAATGGTAAATAAGTTCGTACCGATAATCAGAGGGGATGAATCGACATCGACTAAACGATCGATCTCTGTTGCCCCTTTCGGTTGCCCGATCGACTGTTGCCAGATCATTTGACCACGTTCGATGATAGCCGCCGCTAAATTACCTGATGGAGTGCCCCAAAATACACCGCCCGAAAACGACACGGGTTCACTGTCACCACGTAACGTTAGATTAGGAACCTCAGTACTGATGACCCAACGTTGTTTACCCGTCTTGTGATCTAACGCGATGAGCGAACCACGGCTGGTGTTGATCATCACCAAGTTATCATCCGCCACTGGCGTTGCTAATACCTCAGCGTCGACATCGTGGGTCCATTTCAGCTTACCTGTTTTTGCATCCAGAGCATAAATAAGACCATTTTCACTACCGATATAGATTAAGCCGTAAGCATAACCAATACCGCCCGCAAGACGAGTCGGTTTATCTTTTTCAAGATCGGCTTCCCAAACAATCTCACCGGTTTCAGGGTTCAAGGCTTTGACTTCACCATCACGCGACGCCACATAGACATTGTCATAGGCGTAAGCAGGTTTGAGCTTCGAATAAAAATCACCGACCCCATCACCCACTGAGGTACTCCAATCTGAGTGCAGCGTAATCTGGTTTTTCACCTGTGGGACAGGCGCCATGATGACGTTGTCTTCTTCTCCAGCACAACCAGCCAATAAGCCCAGTACAGAAGCAGATAGGAGCACTTTGTTGAACATCTTTCTCATCAACTTTGGCCCTTATTTGGCTAAATCATCCAATTTCATTTGTAGTGTCTGGCTAACATCTTTCGCTTGTTGTGCTTGTGAGTAAGCCGAGTACGCACCGCTCTTATCTCCTTTCGCAAGTAAGATATCACCGCGTAGCTCATCAACACGTCCTTCCCAGCCTTTCGCTTTTACATTCTTCAATGTCGCGAGTGCGTTGTCATACTGTTTTAGCTCAGACTGAACACGTGCAGTGCGTACCGCGATGACTGGAGTCAATGCTTGATCATCACTGTGTGATTGTGCCCATTTAAGCTGAGTCAGCGCTTTTTTCAGCTCACCGCTTTCCACTTGCACTTTCGCTAATTGCATCGATGCTAATACGGCATAGGCCGTGTCTTTGTGCGCATCAATGTAATCTTGCACTTGTGCTTGGGCCTTCGTGCTATCGTCTGATAAAACTTGCATGGTTTGCGCATAATTAGCAGAAGCGTTCTCTTGCATGGTCGTCTGGGAACCTTGATAGTAATTCCATCCTAACAAGCCACCTAGACCAAGAACGGCACCAACGATGATCGCTTTGCCATTCTCTTTCCACCAATCTCGGATCGCTTCAACTGTCTGTTCTTCAGTATCGTAGAGTTCCACTTCTTGTCCTTCTTAAATGAAATTTCGCAAAGTCAGCGTATTTATACTAGGTGAGCCAGTTTTTGAGCAACATCCGCTTGGGACTCTGTCGTTTGCTCGCCACCAGCAAGATCTTTAATCACCACAGTTCCTTGAGTGACTTCGTCTTCACCAAGGACAAGGGCAACAGCTGCACCGACTTTGTCAGCACGTTTAAATTGCTTCTTAAAGTTACCACCACCGCAATGGTTCATAACACGTAACGTTGGGATCTGCTCACGAAGTTGTTCCGCCAGTTGCATCCCGGCTAACATGGTTCCCTCACCCGCAGTGACCACATAAACATCCACGGCACGGCGTAAGTCTAAACTACCCATGTTTTCCATCATAAGCACCAAGCGCTCAAGACCCATCGCAAAACCCACTGCCGGTGTTGCTTTACCGCCAAGTTGTTCCACCAGTCCATCATAGCGTCCACCACCACAAACAGTGCCTTGAGCACCTAAGCTATCGGTGATCCACTCAAAAACGGTACGGTTATAGTAATCTAAGCCACGGACTAAGCGTTCGTTAACTGTGTATTCGATGCCAGCAGCATCAAGAAGTTCACACAAACCAGCAAAATGTTGTTGCGATTCATCATCTAAGTAATCGGACAATTTAGGCGCATCAATAAGAATGGCTTGAATATCTTTATTTTTTGAATCCAATACCCGTAATGGATTGGTGTACATGCGACGTTTCGCATCGTCGTCCAACACTTCTTGGTGTTGTTCGAAAAATTCAATCAAAGCAGTACGGTAGTTAGCACGTGCATCCAAAGAGCCAATGGAGTTAAGCTCTAAGCGCAAATGCTCATAGATACCAAGCTCACGCCATAGACGAGCGGTCATCATGATAAGCTCTGCATCCACATCAGGACCATCAATACCAAATACTTCCACACCACATTGGTTGAACTGACGGTAACGACCTTTTTGTGGACGTTCGTGGCGGAACATCGGTCCCATATACCATAGACGTTGTTCTTGGTTGTACAGCAAACCGTTTTGAATTCCAGCACGAACACACCCTGCGGTCCCTTCAGGACGCAAAGTTAGGCTGTCATCATTGTCGTCAAAGGTGTACATCTCTTTTTCAACAACGTCTGTTACTTCACCAATCGCTCGTTTAAATAGATGAGTCACCTCAACGATCGGCATGCGTACTTCGCTGTACCCATAGGCACTGATTACATTTTTAATGACACCTTCCACTTTCTGCCAAAGTGGAGATTGACTTGGGAGACAATCGTTCATGCCTCGAACTGCTTGAATTGTTTTCACCACAATACTTACCGTAATACCGTTGAGATTTTAAGATTCATTACTTACTTCAGTCACATCAATGCGATTTTTTTCATCGAGCATTGATGCTTTAGCGCGGATTCTTGCTTCCAATTGATCAACAAGATTGTCGTTATCATAACGCTCTTTTTGACGCACGCCGTCTTCGTAAATTGCACTTTTTCTATTGCTTCCTGCTAGGCCTAAATGCGCGGCTTCCGCTTCGCCTGGGCCATTCACCACACAACCAATCACGGACACATCCATTGGAGTCAGAACGTCTTCTAAACGTTGCTCTAATTGGTTTACCGTGTTGATCACATCAAATTCTTGGCGTGAACAACTTGGACAAGCAATGAAGTTAATCCCGCGTGAGCGAATACGTAGCGATTTAAGAATATCAAAGCCGACTTTGATTTCTTCAACAGGGTCAGCCGCTAGTGAAACACGTAACGTATCGCCAATCCCTTCAGAAAGCAGCATGCCCAAACCAATCGCTGATTTGACCGCTCCCGCTCTTGCGCCACCGGCTTCGGTGATACCAAGGTGGAGCGGCTGATCAATTTGATTCGCCAGCAAACGGTAAGCCCCAACGGACAAAAACACATCCGAGGCTTTCACGCTGACTTTAAATTGATCAAAGTTCAAACGATCAAGAATATCGACATGACGCATCGCCGATTCCACCAAGGCTTCTGGTGTTGGCTCGCCATATTTTTCTTGGATCTCTTTTTCTAACGATCCGCCGTTAACACCAATGCGAATCGGAATATTTTTATCACGCGCACAGTCAACTACGGAACGGATACGCTCTTCTTTGCCAATATTACCCGGGTTAATACGTAAACAGTCCGCGCCATATTCCGCGACTTTCAACGCAATACGGTAGTCAAAATGTATGTCCGCAATCAGCGGAAGATTTACCTGCTGACGGATTTGCTTAAATGCTTCAGCCGCATCCATCGTTGGAACAGAGACACGAACTAAATCAGCGCCCACTTTCTCGAGCGAACGAATTTGCGCGACGGTGGCGTCCACATCTGTTGTTCTGGTGTTCGTCATAGATTGAACAGCGATGGGAGCCCCACCGCCGATCGGAACGTCGCCGACTTGAATCCGAGTCGAATTACGACGCTTAATAGGATTTTGTTGTTGCATAATAATGTCTAAGGTAAGGTCAATCTTGCTACTTTACCTGAAGTATAACCGGAAAGGTCAACGGATTCATTATCAAAGGACATGTGAACCACTTCAGGAGCTCCGAGGACAACTTTGAATGGTTTACTACCGCTCAAATTTAAAGATTGTCCTTTTTTCTTGATACCGATTGCTAAGGTTTTACCTGTCGCATCTTTTATTTGAATCCAACAATCCGCATCAAAACGCATTGTCAGTTGTGAATCAGATGTCGCTGCGCTCGCAGGCGCTTCTTTTTCCGCTTTGCTTGGCGTAGTCGCCGTGGTTTGATCGCGTTGCGCCTCGCTATCGAGACCTTCTTTATCAGTGTCCGCGGCGGATTCTGTGCTATCGCTGTCTGCTGCGCTTGACGCTTCAGACGATGGCGCGCTAGCAGCCGATTGTGAATTCGATGGGTTCGTCAAATCGATAACGGTCGTAAACCCTTCATCAGCGACCGATTTTTTAATCTCAGACGCACTTGGAACGGAAGTCTTTGACGATTGCGGCTGTGGCGAAAGTGTATCTTGCTGACTATTTTGATACCACCACAAAGAAGACATTCCAACAATCACTAATAAAATAATCCAAGTGAGTGTCATCAGACGATTATCATTTTTATCGCGTTTGGTTTGCTTAGAAAAACTTTGCATCGATTCTTGGTCAGGCTCAACCACTTTACAATGCTCTTCGTAAGACTCTAAAATTTCATCATCCGACATGCAGACCGCTTTCGCATACGAAAGCAAATAACCACGGGTAAAGGTCGCAACTTGGTCGGATTCAAATTCGTTATTTTCGATACTTTCGATAATCGCGATGCGTAGACGCAATCGATTAGCAACATCTTGTTTAGAATACCCCAAAGACTCACGTTTATTTTTCAATAACGTGCCTGGTTGAAGTGTGCTTTTGTTGCTGTTCGCTGTGGTGTCGTCGTGTTCCATAGTCATCCGCGATATTTATCTCTTGTGTGTGCTCAAGTCAAAAGCCTATTGCTAGATTTTTTTATTAGAGTTAGTGGCAGACTTCAACAATGTGGTACTTAAATTAACTGCAGTATCGACTGAGTTTCGAATATTCTTATCCTAATGTTTCATTCTAATAGATATTAATCACGAAACAACAATGAATTGAATAAGAAACAACAAACAGCTCAAGGTTTTTCCTGATTTTGACAGTAGAATGGGCAAAAATCACCCAGTGACATGTTTAATTACAAAAAAGGCCAGCAATTGCTGGCCTGTTTCAGATTTCTTTTAGATCGCAGTAAATGGAATTGCTTGGGCTGCGAGTTCTTTCGCTTTAGTTCGCTTAGTTCGGTCAAGAACTTCACCAACGAGCTGACCACATGCCGCATCAATATCATCACCACGTGTTTTACGAATCGTTACCGTATGCTCGTGTTTCATCAACGTTTTTTGGAAACGGTCAATACGCGAGTTACTTGGTTTGTTATACGGTGAACCAGGATATGGGTTAAATGGAATCAAGTTAATTTTGCATGGCGTACCACGCATTAATTGCGCAAGCTCTTCAGCGTGCTCAGTTCCATCATTAACATGATCCAGTAGCACGTATTCTACAGTCACCTTACCGCGGTTGGCATTGGATGTGGCAATGTAACGGCGCACAGTATCCAGGAAGGCCTCGATATTCCAACGGTCATTGATTGGCATAATCTGACTACGCAGTTCATCATTGGGAGCATGTAAGGAAATGGCTAACGCCACATCGATTTTATCGATCATTTGCTCAAGACCGGAGACGACGCCCGATGTTGATACGGTCACGCGACGTTTTGATAGACCAAAGCCTAAATCGTCCAACATGATTTCCAGTGAAGGAATCAAGTTTTTCATATTCAGTAATGGCTCACCCATTCCCATCATCACGATATTAGTGATTGGGCGACGACCCGTTTCTTTTTCTAAGCCAATTTCACGTGCAGCACGCCAAACCTGACCGATAATTTCAGAAACACGTAGGTTACGGTTAAAGCCCTGTTGCGCCGTTGAACAGAATTTACAATCTAAAGCACAACCTACCTGTGAAGACACACACAAGGTAGCACGATCCCCATCAGGAATGTAGACCGTCTCGACGTCTTGGTTACCCACATGCATCGCGAATTTAATCGTACCGTCTGATGAATACTGAGCGGCCGATACTGTTGGTGCCTCAACTACACATTTTTCGTGCAATTTTTCACGCAACTTTTTGTTCAGGTTGGTCATGTTATCGAAGTCATCAATACCAAAATGGTAGATCCACTTCATGACCTGATCGGCACGAAACGCTTTCTCACCTAAATCTTCTGAGAAAAATGTACGCATACCCTTGCGATCAAAGTCTAATAAGTTGACTTTATTACTAGTCATGAAGGCCTCTCAAACGTGGAACAGTCAATAAGGGCGCGAATTGTACAGGCTTTACGCAATGACAACAAGTGCATTAAAACCGCACTTTCTTTAAGCCTTTATTAATCCTACATTTTTACACTGAGTGTTTTATTTATAACGGATATAAAAAAGCTTCTGCGAACAGAAGCTTTCATCGTTACCTACTGATTTTGGCTAATTGGCTTTTTGCTAATTAGCGCTCACAAATTTCAGAGGCAGGAAAGAAAAACTCAATTTCACGTGCCGCGGATTCAGGACTATCACTGCCATGTACCGAGTTTTCGCGCATGCTCAATGCATAATCGTTACGTAATGTGCCACATGCCGCTTCTTCTGGGTTAGTTTTACCCATCAATTCACGATAGCGTGTAATGGCATTATCACCTTCTAAAACTTGCACCATGATAGGTCCCGAGGTCATAAACTCTTTTAATGGGCCAAAGAAACTTTTGCCTTCATGTTCAGCATAGAACCCACAAACTTGCTCTTGAGTTAAATGAACCATTTTAGCGGCAATAATGCGCAACCCTGCTTTTTCAAAGCGATTGTAAATTTCACCGACAAGATTACGCTCAACAGCGTCAGGCTTAATAATAGAAAATGTTCTTTCTAGAGACATAAGATGTCCTTATATTTATCGTTAGATTTTAATGCATTGGATTAGAAAACTAGGTATAACAATAAGATAAAATACTCGCTTTCGCGAACACTACCTGCTCATCACGCGTATAAGTCATGACGTTTATCACACTCTATTATCTCATTACTGAATCATGACAAGCCCTACTACTGCCTGTCATGATGCTCAGCCGGTTATCCATTTATTGCGTTAGAAGATTCGCGAGGGTTTTAACTCCCATTCCCGTCGCGCCAGCCGCCCATTTATCGCTTGCCGACTTACGGTAAGTGCCAGCGCAATCAAAGTGCAGCCAACCGGATTGATACTCTTCAACAAAGTGCGACAAAAATGCCGCTGCTGTGCTGGCGCCCGGCGCATAATCGCCAGAAGAGATGTTCGACATATCGGCAAAGTTTGATGGCAACATCTCACGATGGAAATCAAACAATGGCAGACGCCATAAACCTTCATTCTCAGCTTGAGCGCTATTCAGGGCTTGCTGTGATAAAGCATCATCGAAACTCAACAACGCGTGGAAGTCATTGCCGAGCGCATTTTTTGCCGCGCCAGTTAATGTGGCACAATCGATGATCATTTCAGGTTTTTGTTCACTCGCGTAAATCAAACCATCAGCCAACACCAAGCGGCCTTCGGCGTCCGTATTCATCACTTCGACGGTGGTGCCGTTTTTGTAACGAATGATATCGCCAAGTTTAAGAGCACGGCCTGAAATCATATTTTCAGCACAACATAAGATCAGTTTGATGCGCTTATTACAGCCTCTTAGGATCGACAGCGCTAGCGCCCCTGTCGCGGTGCCCGAGCCGCCCATGTCCGATTTCATCGATGTCATCATCGCTGATGGTTTCAAACTATAACCGCCGGAATCAAACGTAATGCCTTTACCAACGATACACGCGTAAACCGGTGCATCATCTTGCCCTGTCGGGTTATAATCAAGCTGTAGGACCGCTGACGTGCGCTGTGAACCACGACCGACGGCATACGTCCCTTCCCAGCCCTCAGTCAACAGATCTTTATCTTTAACGATGCGGTAGGTCACTTTTTCAGGAGACAGTGACTTAATGAACTCTCCGGCCATGGTGGCTAATTGGCGAGGCGCCACTTCTTCTGCGGTTTTATTAATGACATCACGTACCCAATCAATCACCTTGATACGGGCGTTCAGTTCTTCTTGTTCCGCAGCTGGTAGCTCAGGCCATTCCATATGATTACGGTGTTTCGCTTCACGGTATCCTTGGTAGAATGCCCAAACGCTTTCCAGTCCCCATCCTTCTCCCATTAATGAGAGATGACGAATACCTTGTGAGCAGAATTTACGTGCGGCACGTTGCACGTTGCTCAAATCGGACAGTTCTTTAACATGAATGTGAGCGCCGTGCTCATCAAAAGAAATGAGTGCGTTTTCCCCCCACTGAGGCTGAGGGGCTTCAATACTTAAAAATACAGACATCTGTACAGACATGGTTTCTCCTTGTCTCATTACTATGACGCGAACCTGCGCCATGACGATTAACTATTTTCGAATAGTAGCATTATGCGTGAATAAAATGACAGTTAGAATAAAAAAACGAGCCTTTTGGGCTCGTTTTTCGATTTTGAATGACGTTTCACTTAAAAAGCGACAATGAAAGCAGCGCCATCAATCAAGCTCGTCCATCCAACATAAGATGATCGCTTCCAGAATTTTCTCATTTGAGCGCTCAGGATCGTCATCAAACTCTTCCAGATCTAAAATCCATTGATGAAGGTCGGTAAAGCGGACATTTTTAGGATCGATATCTGGATATTGTTCACTCAGTTCGATCGCAATATCGCGCGAGTCTGTCCATTTCATTTTGGCTTCCTCATGTTATTGTCGCCCGCTAATGCAAGAGACGACGTCGTCAATTTAGTGATCTTCTTTCGCATGGTTAAGCGAATATTTAGGGATCTCAACAACAAGATCTTCATCAGCAATACGTGCCTGACAACCTAAACGAGATTCAGGCTCAAGACCCCAAGCTTTATCCAGCATGTCATCTTCTAGCTCATCGCTTTCATCAAGCGAGTCAAACCCTTCACGGATAATAAGATGGCAAGTGGTGCACGCGCACGACTTCTCGCAAGCATGCTCAATCTCAATACCATTTTTCAAGGCAACATCTAATACCGAGTCTCCGGTATTTCCATCAAGCTCAGCGCCTTCTGGGCACAATTCACTGTGTGGCAAAATAATAATTTTTGGCATTGTTATTATCTCTATATATCGTCTACAGATTGACCTGCTAATGCAGCGCGAATGGATTTATCCATACGGCGAGAAGCAAAATCTTGACTGGCTTTATCCGTCTCTTTGATGCCTTGTTCAATGGCATCTGGATTATCGCCGTTACGTAACGCAATCAGTGCTTCGATCGAAGCCAGTAGTTTAGCACGCTCCGCATCGGTCAAAAGATCATCTCCATCTTGCTGCATAGCAGAGATTAATCCTTCAATCACACGGTCAGCTTCAACACGTTGCTCGGCTAATGAGCGCGCATGCATGTCATCTTCTGCATGATCCATCGAATCACGCAACATGTTCGCGACTTCATCATCGCTCAAGCCATAAGCGGGCTTCACTTGAATTTCAGATTGAATACCCGTGCTCTTTTCCATTGCCGTGACCGACAACAAACCATCCGCATCTACTTGGTATGTCACACGAATGTGCGCTGCACCAGCCGCCATTGGCGGGATACCTTTTAAAGAGAAACGTGCCAGTGAGCGGCAATCGTCAACGAGCTCACGTTCGCCCTGCATCACATGGACGCTCATGCCTGTTTGGCCATCTTTAAACGTGGTGAATTCTTGCGCTCGAGCCACTGGAATCGTGGTATTACGTGGAATAATTTTTTCCACCAACCCACCCATGGTTTCAATACCTAAAGATAAAGGAATAACATCAAGCAGCAACATTTCAGAGTCTGGTTTATTCCCCACTAAAATATCCGCTTGCTGCGCCGCGCCAATCGCGACCACTTCATCAGGGTTAATGCTGGTAAGCGGTTCACGTTCAAAGAACTCACCCACCATATCACGCACTAATGCCGTCCGCGTTGAACCACCGACCATAACCACTTCAAGCACTTCATCGACACTGACATCACTGTCACGCAGAGCACGACGGCACGACATCAGAGTTTTCTTAACTAGTGGACGAATTAGGTCGTCGAAATCGGCACGCGTGAGCGTACCTTGCCAACCCAGAACGTCCACCGCCGCGCTATCAGCATAGGATAAATCCAATTTCGCTTGAGTCGCGGCGTTTAATAATTCACGGTATTGTTCAGCAGACAACGACTCGTCACGTGCCATCTGTGCTTTAAAATGCTGAGCAATCAGTTGATCAAAGTCATCGCCACCGAGAGCGGAATCGCCGCCAGTTGCCAAGACTTCAAACACTCCTTTCGATAAGCGTAAAATCGAAATATCAAAGGTACCACCACCGAGATCGTAGACGGCAATAATCCCTTCTTGACCAGAATCGAGACCGTAAGCGATCGCAGCGGCTGTCGGTTCATTGAGTAAACGTAATACATGCAGCCCCGCGAGGTTCGCGGCATCTTTGGTGCCAGCTCGCTGCGCATCATCAAAATAGGCAGGAACAGTAATCACTACACCAGATAAATCCCCTTGCAGAGATTGCTCAGCGCGAGCGCCCAGTGCCTTAAGAATATCCGCCGACACTTGGATAGGGTTTTTATCACCATGGGCGGTTTGCAAAATTGGCAAGCCTTTTTCACTGGCTTTAAATTGATATGGCAAATCGGGATAGCGGGTTTGAATGTCTTCGAGAGAGCGACCGATCATACGCTTAACGGAGCTCACCGTGTTCTTAGGATCGAGCTTCGCATTTTCACGAGCATGATAGCCCACATTAACCACGTCGTTAGAGTAACTGACAACAGAAGGCAGAATACCGCGACCTTGAGAATCATTCAGTGTTGCTGCAGTACCGCTGCGTACCGTCGCTACCAAAGAGTTGGTCGTACCTAAATCAATACCGACCGCCAACTTATGTTCATGTGGCGCGGAGCTTTGACCCGGTTCTGCAATTTGAAGTAATGCCATGGAGGATCCTTATTCTCGAATTAGCCGAGCAATTTATCTTCGACTTTTTCTATTTCATCTTTTAATTTTGCAATGAATTTGAGTTTGCGAATTGTCTCAGCTGCACTTTCCCATTGTTCGTTATCAAGCTGTTGTTCAACTTGACTAAGATGGGTTTTCAGCAATGATGAAACTTTATCGTCAAAAGCCATTAACGCGCTATCAGGGGCGGCGCTAGACTCAATCGATTCAAGCTCTTCGCGCAGTTCCATTTGTTCCATCAGAAACATGGGATCTTGCAGCGTTTGTTGCTCGCCTTGCAGCTCAATTCCGTGCAACGAAACCAGATATTCAGCACGACTAATCGGTGCTTTTAATATGCGATAAGCATCATTAATCTGAGACGCTTTTTGAACAGAGGATAAACGGTCACTTTCTGAGCCCGATGCAAAATTATCAGGATGAAAGCGCTTTTGTAATTCGCGAAACTGAGAAGCAAGAAGGCTACCATCCAGTGTAAACTGAGTTGGTAGCCCAAATAATTCAAAATAGTTCATGTCACACTTGTCCTGTTTTCAGGCTAGCCAACACACCGAGCTCTGAGCAAAGAGTATTAAACAGTGAAGCTTTCACCACAACCACATTCGCCTTTGATATTCGGGTTGTTAAACTCAAACCCTTCGTTTAACCCTTCTTTTTTGTAGTCCAGTTCAGTGCCATCTAAGTAAACCAAACTTTTAGGGTCAATAATTACTTTTACGCCATTGTCGTCAAAGACCTGATCTTCTTCGTTCAGTTCATCAACAAATTCCAGCACATATGCCATACCAGAACACCCGGTCGTTTTCACACCAAGACGCAGGCCGATGCCCTTACCTCGGTTATCGAGAAAGGCTTGAATGCGACTCGCGGCAGTATCTGTGAGAGTGATGGCCATACTACAACCTTAATTATCTAAATTCACAAAACAGGATGGGACTTGCGCCCCACCCTTTATTTCATACTCTGATTACTGAGTTTTTTTCTTGTAGTCAGAAACCGCAGCTTTGATCGCGTCTTCCGCTAAGATAGAACAGTGAACTTTCACAGGAGGAAGTTCTAATTCTTCAGCAATTTGGGAGTTTTGAATGGATGCAGCTTCATCAATGCTTTTGCCTTTAACCCACTCAGTCACAAGCGAGCTTGAAGCAATCGCGCTACCACAACCGTATGTTTTAAATTTTGCATCTTCGATGATTCCTTGCGGATTCACCTTAATTTGTAGACGCATTACGTCACCACATGCCGGTGCGCCAACCATGCCGCTACCGATTGATGGGTCTTCTTTATCAAATGAACCTACGTTACGTGGGTTCTCGTAATGGTCGAGTACTTTATCGCTATATGCCATGATTGTTACCTCTAATCCTTTGTGTTATCGAAGCAGTTTAGTGGCTGCTCCACTCAACAGTGCTTAGGTCTACGCCGTCTTGATACATATCCCAAAGTGGTGACATGTCACGTAATTTAGTCACGGCTTCACGAATTTGTTTCACTGCGTGGTCAACTTCTTCTTCTGTCGTGTTGCGACCAAAAGAGAAACGAATAGAGCTGTGTGCGAGTTCATCGTCTAGCCCTAGAGCACGCAGTACATATGAGGGTTCGAGACTTGCCGAGGTACATGCACTACCCGATGATACAGCGATATCTTTAAGTGACATCAATAGTGACTCACCTTCAACAAAAGCGAAACTGATGTTTAAGTTGTGTGGCAGGCGCTGTTCTAAATCGCCATTCACTGTCACCGCTTCCATATCTTTCAAGCCATTTAACATACGTTCGCGCAGTGCCAACGCATGATCGTAATCTTTTTGCATGTCTTCTTTCGCCACGCGACACGCTTCACCCATACCCACGATTTGGTGAGTTGGAAGTGTGCCTGAACGGAAACCTCGTTCGTGACCGCCGCCGTGCATTTGCGCTTCTAAACGGATACGTGGTTTACGACGCACGTACAGTGCACCGATACCTTTAGGGCCGTAGATTTTGTGCGCTGAAATCGACATCAAGTCGACTTTCAGGTTTTGCATATCGATCGGTAGTTTACCGACAGACTGAGCCGCATCGACGTGGAACACAATTTTATGTGAACGACAAAGTTCGCCAATGGCTGCAATATCTTGAATCACACCGATTTCGTTGTTCACATGCATCACTGACACAAGTACGGTGTCTTCGCGCATTGCCGCTTCTAGCTTGGCAAGATCGATAAGACCGTTAGTTTCAGGTGTTAAATACGTCACCTCAAAACCTTCGCGTTCTAGCTGACGACATGGGTCTAAAACGGCTTTGTGTTCCGTTTTAACGGTAATGATGTGCTTACCTTTTTTGCCATAAAAGTGCGCGGCACCTTTAATCGCCAAGTTATCAGATTCTGTCGCACCAGAGGTAAAGACGATTTCACGAGGGTCGGCATTTAATAGATCTGCAATTTGCTCACGTGCCGTGTCTACGGCCTCTTCTGCCTGCCAGCCATAACGATGCGATCGCGATGCCGGGTTACCGAAGTTACCATCCATCGTCATGTAGTGAACCATTTTTTCAGCAACGCGTGTATCAACAGGACATGTTGCTGAATAATCGAAATAAATAGGCAGTTTCATTTTCTACTCCAATGTAATATTGCCGCTATGAGCGAGCATTAATACCAGCGGGGGTTGCACTAACGGTGACAGTATTTGAATTCTTCTGTGCCATCCCGTGGTTAACCGTCAAACCAACAGTCTGGCGATCGGAAATTTGTAAAACTTCATTATCAATCATCAACTCACCGAGCGAGATGTTGTCTAAGAAGTCACTGATACGTGAGCTTAAATCACGCCATAAGGTATGAGTCAAGCAACGAGTTCCGCCTTGGCAGTCCCCTTTACCATTGCACTTGGTCGCATCGATGGACTCATCGACTGCCGCAATGACAGTACCGATGGAAATATCGGTTGGTTCAAACCCCAAACGATAACCGCCACCAGGACCACGAACAGAAGAGACCAATCCAGCTTTGCGTAATTTGGAAAACAATTGTTCAAGGTATGACAATGAAATACCTTGTCTTTCTGATATATCGGCCAAAGGTACCGGATTTTGTTGCGAGTTCAGCGCTACATCAAGCATCGCTGTTACTGCATATCTTCCTTTCGAAGTCAGTCTCATATCACACCGTATCCACATTGTTAATATGGTCTAAGTGTTCCATACCCGAGTAATTTGGTCAAGTATTTATTTGAGTAAATTAGTCAGGTATTCATCCCTATAAATATAAGGGTTATTTGTCTTTCAATTTCTTTTCAACTGAAGACAAAATACCTCGTAAAATATTTAACTCAGGGGATTCTGGACGAGCACGACTAAACAAACGACGAAGCTTATTCATTACCTGACCAGGTTGCTCTGGTTTAATAAAGTCGGTCTGCGTCGCCACTTTTTCAAGGTGGTCATAAAACAATTCCAGCTCTTTTTGACGCGGGTAATCCATCGCTTGCGGTTTCGCATATACAGCAGCGTCACGATCTAACTGGGCAACTCGGCATTCATAACACAGCGTTTGCACCGCCATCGCCAAGTTCAACGAGCTATAATCTGGGTTGGCTGGAATGGCGACATGGAAGTGACATTTTTGCAATTCATGGTTTTCTAAACCAGTGCGTTCACGACCAAAGACAATCGCGACAGGATGAGATTCGGTTTCAACCGCAAATTTTTCACCACACTGACGTGGGTCGAGCATTGGCCATTCCAGTGTTCTTGAGCGCGCACTCGTCCCGACCACTAGCCCACAATCACTCACCGCCTCATCTAAGCTACCAACGATTTGAGCATTCATTGCGATATCACTAGCCCCTGAAGCCAAGGCCATGGTTTGCTCATCAATCGAGCATTTAGGGTTCACCAACACGAGGTGACTTAGCCCCATGACTTTCATGGCGCGAGCCGCGGAACCGATATTACCGGAATGTGACGTTTCAACCAAAACGACCTTGATATTGTCTAGCATGAAGGAATTACACCATTAAAAAAAACGCGGACAGGAGTTTACCATAATCCTGATAAAAATGGTCAGACCCTTTTCGTTCCTGTCCTTATGAATGATGGCAAAATAACCACTTCCCTTTTGATGAACTTTTGGTATACTGCCCGCCGCTTTTTCGTTCTTTAACATCCGTTGGGAAACCGTATGCATCCTATGCTAAACATTGCTATTCGCGCCGCGCGAAAAGCAGGCAATCATATTGCTAAATCTCTAGAAAATGCTGAGAAAATTGAAACAACTCAGAAAGGTATCAATGACTTTGTCACAAACGTAGACAAAGAAGCTGAAGCCATGATTATTCATACTATTCAGAGCTCTTACCCTGAGCACTGCATTGTGGCTGAAGAAAGCGGTCTTATCGAAGGAAAAGATAAGGACGTTCAATGGATCATCGACCCACTGGATGGCACGACTAACTTTGTAAAAGGTATTCCTCATTTTGCTGTTTCGATTGCTGTACGCATGAAAGGCAAAACAGAAGTTGCGTGTGTTTACGACCCAATGCTTAATGAATTGTTCACCGCACAACGTGGTTCTGGTGCGCAATTGAACAATGCCCGTATCCGTGTAAAACAAATCAAAGATTTGCAAGGCGCAATCCTAGCGACTGGCTTCCCATTCAAACAAAAGCAACACTCAGAATCTTTCATGAAGATCCTTTCTTCATTGTTTGTTGAATGTGCGGATTTCCGTCGTACAGGCTCGGCTGCTTTAGATTTATGTTACGTTGCCGCAAACCGTGTTGAAGGTTACTTCGAGCTTGGTTTGAAACCTTGGGATTTGGCGGCTGGCGATCTTATCGCTCGTGAAGCTGGCGTGATCCTTACCGACTTTGCAGGTGGTACTGACTATCTCAAATCTGGTAACGTTGTGGCTTCAAGCGCACGCGGTGTAAAAACAATTATTAAACACATCCGTGAAAACGCTAACGATGCTATCCTTAAGTAATTATTAAGCCTCGTCACAGATGCTAAAAGCCCGAACTCACCGAGTTCGGGCTTTTTTATGGATGCTAAACCGTCGTGTGCATGGGTCTCACCGAGATAATCCCGACTGAAAGGCCATCACCTCAAACTGAGATTGTCGACGACTAAGCTAAGCGTTCAACGTGTTGATCAGATCACTGGTCGAGCCAATTTCAGCAATCATAGGAAAAATATTGTCTACCGCATGTCGATGATTGGTGAAACTCAGATCGGCCATGGCATCTTCAACTAAAGTAACGTTATAGCCAAGCTCATACGCTTGACGCGCAGTCGACTCAACGCCCATAGACGTGGCAATACCCACGACCACGACTTGTGTGACGCCTTGCTGTTTAAGCTGAGAATGCAAATCCGTATTCATCAGTGCGCCCCAACAATGTTTGGTCACGACGATATCATCATCTTTACGCGGTAATGCTGGAATAAAATCAGCCCAGTTTGTCGGTACTTCTTCTCCGCCAGTGTGAGCGAAACTCGTACGACCCGGTGCGCTGCCTTCCACATTAACAAGCACCACAGGTAACTCTTTGGCGTGAAAGGCATTAATTAATTGCACAGAATTTTCGACGGCCGTTTTTGCCTCTGCTTCTGGAGCAAGGGGCACAATGCCTTCTTGTAAATCAATTACGATGAGCGCTGTCTTGGAATCTAATTGCGAAATAGTCATGATGAATCCCCTTTCACGGTTAATAAAACAATCTATCAGTGATAAAAAAAGCCACATAATGTGGCTTTCTTTATTTAAGGTTACTAGTCAAACTCAGCACCTTCTTTCTCCACCTGGACAGGTGTGAGGTGTTCTTTGGTAATACCCAGTTTCAACGCTAATGCCGATGCGACATAAATCGATGAGTAAGTACCGACCGTAATACCAAGTAGTAACGCGGTGGCAAAACCATGAATCATTGCACCACCTTCGGCAAACAAGGCAATCACCACAAATAACGTGGTACCCGAGGTAATTAATGTACGGCTCAATGTTTGCGTAATTGAGCTATTCATAATTTCTGCAGGTAGGCCTTTACGCATCTTACGGAAGTTCTCACGAATCCGGTCAAAGACAACGATGGTATCGTTCAATGAGTAACCGACCACTGTCAGCAATGCCGCGACAATGGTTAAGTCCACTTCAATTTGCATCAAAGAGAACACACCCAAAGTGATGGTAACATCGTGCGCCAAGGATAATACTGCCCCTGCCGCCAAACGCCATTCAAAACGAGCAGACACGTAAATCAGGATACAAATTAGCGAGACAATAATGGCCAGACCGCCATCTTCTGCTAATTCGTCACCGACACTCGCGCCCACCGTTTCAATACGGCGCATCTCAACGTTTTTACCCGTGCCTTCTTTTATCGCTGATAAGACATTTTCACCGACACTTTTGACTTTGTCACCACTTGGGCGCAAACGAACCAGTACATCTTTCGTTGAACCGAAGTTTTGTACCGTCGCCTCGTCAAAGCCTTTCGCCTTCAATGAGTCGCGAACTTCTTGCAGATTTGCTGACTGATCAAAACCGACTTCAATCAAAGTACCACCGGTAAAGTCCAAGCCCCAGTTCAACCCTTTAATCGATAAGGTTGCGATAGAAGCAATGATCAATACCATTGAAAAAACAAAGGCGTATTTTGAACGACTCATAAAGTCGATCAATTTTCCTGGTTTCAGAATTTGAAACATAATGATTCCTAACCTTAGATCGACAATTTTTTAATACGTTTACCGCCATACATCAGGTTCACGATACAACGTGTCCCGATAATAGCCGTAAACATGGACGTCAAAATACCAATCGATAACGTTACCGCGAAACCTTTAATGGCACCTGTTCCTACCGCAAACAAGATAATAGCCGTAATTAAAGTCGTGATGTTCGCATCCGCAATGGTACTGAACGCATTGGCGTATCCTTGGTGAATCGCTTGCTGCGGACTACGTCCATCGGCAATTTCTTCGCGAATACGTTCAAAGATCAACACGTTTGCATCGACCGCCATACCGACGGTTAACACGATACCGGCAATGCCCGGTAAGGTCATGGTTGCCCCTGGAATCAATGACATAATACCAATGATAAGCACCAAGTTGGATAACAACGCAATATCAGCAATCAGACCAAAACGACGGTAATAAAGTAGCGTAAACAGCATAACCGCAGCTAAGCCCCAGATACATGCTTGTACACCCATATCGACATTTTGTTGACCCATTGATGGACCAATCGTACGCTCTTCGACAATGGAGATAGGCGCAATCAAGGCACCCGCACGCAATAGCAATGCAAGGTTATGAGCTTCAGATGCAGAGCTGATACCGGTAATACGGAAGCTGCTACCGAGCGCTGATTGAATCGTCGCTTGGTTAATGACCTCTTCGTGTTTCTTCAAGATAACTTTGCCATCGGCGGTTTTCTTGCCACTGTCTTTGTATTCAGTGAATACCGTCGCCATTAGCTTGCCGATGTGGTTTTTCGAGAATGCCGACATTTTGCTACCACCTTCACTATCGAGTGAGATGTTAACTTGTGGTCGACCATATTGGTCAGTACTTGATGAAGCATCAGTGATACTTGAACCGCCCAAAATGACACGTTTTTTCAAGACAACTGGACGACCATCGCGATCTTTTTTCACTTCGCTGCCCGCTGGCGCACGGCCATTTGCAGCGGCGGAAAGATCGGCGCTTTGGTCCACTTGGCGAAATTCGAGTGTTGCCGTCGCCCCTAAGATTTCTTTGGCTCGAGCCGTATCTTGAACACCAGGCAACTCAACAACGATACGGTCAGCACCTTGACGTTGTACTAACGGCTCAGCAACACCTAATTCGTTGACACGGTTACGCAAAATCGTCAGGTTTTGCTCTACCGCATAGTTGCGAATCTCTTGTATGCGTTTTTCAGTGAAGTTGGCAACCAACATATGACGGCCGTTTTTGTCACTCTCGGTAAAGGTCATATCACGATGTTTTTCTTCGAGTAACGCTTTCGCTTTTGATACTTGGTCTTCACTGCGTAACGTAATTTCTACGCTATGTTTCTTCGGACTAATCGCACGGTAGCGGATACGATCATCACGTAGCTCAGTACGGAATGCATCTTCTTGCTGGCCAACCAGCTTATTAAGAGCAGCATCCATATCCACTTCCATTAAGAAGTGAACACCACCACGCAAATCAAGACCGAGTTTCATTGGTGCAGCACCAATGTCTTGCAGCCATGTTGGCGTAGCAGGCGCTAAGTTGAGCGCCACGATTTTATCTTGCCCAAGAGCAGAACGAATCGTATCGCGTGCAGTTAATTGGGTATCTGTATCTTTAAAGCGAACTAAAATGGAACCATTTTCTAGAGATACAGACCGATGAGAGATGTGCGCACTATCGAGCGCCTGAGTGACAGAGTCCAGCGTTGACATATTAACAGAGGCACCACGTGCCCCTGTAATTTGAATAGCCGGATCTTCACCGTATAAGTTAGGAAGCGCATACACTGCGGCAATAATGATGGCAAATAGCACCATTAAATACTTCCAAAGAGGATAACGGTTTAGCACAGCAAGAATCCTTGGCTATATTAAAGGGACTTCATAGTACCTTTAGGCAGTACTGCAGAAACAAAATCTTTTTTGATCACAACAACATTGCTTGTGTTTAGCTCAATCGCAATGAAATCATTTTCAGCAGAGATTTTATTGATAATACCAACGAAACCACCGCTTGTTAGTACTTCGTCGCCTTTTGACATCGATGCCATTAGGTTTTTATGTTCTTTAGCACGCTTTTGTTGCGGGCGGAAAATCATAAAGTAAAAAATAACGGCAAACATACCAAGCATGATGATCATGCTCATACCGCCGCCTTGCTGTGGGGCACCTTCGCCAGCAGCGTGTGCTACAGAAATTAGACTCATTAAAACGTCCTCTAAGTTATTGTTAATTTGAATATCAATATGATTGGGCTGAGCCAAGCAAAATTCAAGCCTACCACGAAGTTAATGGTATGACGAAACCTACCTGACTCTCCCAGTATTAAGCGTTTTCTTTTTGCAAAGGTGGCACTTCACGATTGCGACGTGCGTAAAACTCCTCAACAAAACTATCAAAACGATCTTCATCAATCGCTTGGCGAATTCCTTCCATAACACGTTGATAGTAACGCAAGTTATGAATGGTATTCAGACGAGCACCAAGAATTTCGTTACAACGATCTAAATGATGCAAATACGATTTAGAATAGTTCTGACAAGTGTAACAGTCACACTCTGGATCCAGAGCGGTTGTATCGATTTTATGTTTCGCATTACGGATCTTGATCACACCACCTGTCACAAACAGGTGTCCATTACGGGCATTTCGGGTCGGCATAACACAATCGAACATATCAATGCCACGACGAACACCTTCCACTAAATCTTCCGGTTTCCCGACGCCCATCAAGTAACGAGGCTTATCTTCGGGAAGTTGTGGACACGTATGTTCTAACATTCGGTGCATTTCTTCTTTCGGTTCGCCTACCGCCAAACCACCTACCGCGTAACCATCAAAACCAATCTCAGTGAGACCTTTTACTGATTCATCACGCAGATCTTCATATACCCCGCCCTGCACGATACCAAATAATGAATTCGGGTTTTCTAACTTATCAAAATGATCGCGAGAACGCTTGGCCCAACGCAGCGACATTTGCATAGAAGCTTTCGCTTCACCATGTGTCGCTGGGTACGGGGTACACTCATCAAAGATCATGACGATATCAGAACCGAGATCTTTTTGAATTTCCATCGACTTTTCTGCGTCCATGAAAATTTTGTCACCATTCACAGGGTTACGAAAATGTACCCCTTGCTCCGTGATTTTACGGATATCACCCAAACTGAAAACTTGGAAACCGCCTGAATCAGTCAGAATTGGTCCATGCCAATTCATAAAGTCATGCAGATCGCCATGCAGTTTCATCACATCTTGACCCGGGCGCAACCATAAGTGGAACGTATTGCCCAAAAGAATTTCAGCCCCCGTGCCTTTTACTTCTTCCGGAGTCATACCTTTTACTGTGCCATATGTTCCCACAGGCATAAATGCCGGTGTTTGTACGCTGCCACGTTCAAAGGTAATTTTACCACGACGGGCGGTACCGTCTTTTTTGTTCAGTTCGAACTGTAATTTCACAAAGCCTCCAATGTCAGAGAAACAGTCTGACGGGATGATAAGTCACTGGGACGACAAGCCTAGCAACCTTTACTAATTAATGAGTGCAGCTCTCTGGTGAAATACGCCATCAAGCCGCGAGATAATCGTTTATTGATTATCTCGTTTATACAAGAACATCGCGTCGCCATAGCTAAAGAAGCGATACGCTTGTTCTACTGCGTGTCGGTAAGCCGACATAATGTTGTCGTAACCGGCAAAGGCACTGACTAACATGATTAAGGTCGACTCCGGCAAGTGAAAATTGGTAATGAGCCCATCAACCAATTGATATTCATACCCAGGGTAGATAAATATCTCCGTATCACCAAAAAATGGCATCAATTCAGTGCCCTTTTTCAATGCATCTTGTGCGGCGCTTTCAAGCGAACGCACAGATGTGGTACCCACGGCTATCACTCGACCGCCACGCGCTTTAACGGCTTGAATCGCTTGAACGGTTTCTTCCGGAACTTCAACATATTCGGAGTGCATGTGGTGATTTTTCACGTCATCAACACGAACCGGTTGAAACGTTCCGGCACCAACGTGCAACGTAACGTAAGCGGATTCGACACCTTTTTGTTTGATTTGTTCCAATAATGGCGTATCAAAATGCAGTCCGGCGGTCGGAGCCGCGACGGCGCCCGGCTTTTTATTATAGACGGTTTGATAACGCTCTTTATCGGCATCTTCATCTGGGCGGTCGATATAGGGCGGCAATGGCATGTGACCAATCGCATTTAAAATCTCGAGAACCGTCAATTCTGACTGAAAACGAAGTTCAAATAATGCGTCATGGCGCGCCACCATCTCAGCTTGATAGTCATCGTTCTCACCCAGAAAAATCTGTGTGCCTGGCTTTGGCGGTTTTGAACAACGAACATGAGCCAATATCGACTCATCATCAAGCATACGCTCTACAAGCACTTCTAGCTTACCGCCAGAGGCTTTACGCCCAAACATACGCGCAGGGATCACTCGAGTATTGTTAAATACTAATAAATCACCCGGTTGTACGATGTTAAGAACATCCTTGAATGTACCATCGACAAGCTCGCCAGTATTGCCATCTAGCTGCAATAAGCGACTCGCGGTACGTTCTTCTTTCGGATAACGAGCAATGAGCTCATCCGGTAGGTCAAAATGAAAATCTGAAACGTGCATGACTTCTGATCTTTACTTAGTGAATGAATGCGATCTTGCGCGGCGCGATAGTATATACCTAAGTATCGATAAGATACAGGATTGCCCTTTTTCAGCGAAATTTATCGCTAGATAAGTGGGAAAACTGAAGTAGCTCCCAGTATGAATACGCCAGAGAAACTATAGTAAACCAAAGCGTGGATAACAGGAGCCAACGATGATCAAAGTAGAAGAAATGATGACCCGCAATCCACATACGTTATTGCGAACCCATACCATTGCAGATGCTAAAAATATGATGGAAGCCTTGGATATTCGCCACATTCCAATCATTGATGGCAATCAACAACTTCAGGGAATTGTTTCACAGCGAGACCTGTTAGCCGTGCAAATTTCTCCGCTACAACAAACACCAGCGGATACACACACCGACGATACGCCACTGTATGAAATAATGCGCACTAATGTCATGACTGTCTTACCCCAAGCTGGGCTCAAAGAAAGCGCCTTATACATGCATAAGCACCGTATTGGCTGTCTACTCGTGGTGAATAAAGGTCACTTAGTTGGCATTATTACAGAGACTGATTTCATTGCGATAGCCATTAATCTGCTAGAAATTCAAGAAAACACTGAACCAGAAGAAAGTGAGGCATAGCGCGCTGACTTGCTAAATGCTGACAATATATTTCAATAACTTATTGAGTTAAAAGGAGTCCGATTGTGCGGACTCCTTTTTTATTAAGCATCCAATGTTGTCGGTTCTAGGAGCGGCGCAATAATATCAGCAAGCTGATGGAAAGATTGCGTCCGCGATGAACTCGGCCGCCACACCAAACCAATATCTCGGTGCGCCTCTTGTCCGGGGGGATCAACGGCGACTAAGTTCTGATTATTAAGCAACCCATGTTTAATCGCTATTTGAGGAATAAAGGTGGTGCCTAAACCATTCGCGACCATCTGCACCAGCGTGTGTAAACTCGTCGCCATAAATGGATTGATCTTTTCTTTTTCAGTCAGTCGACAGGCAGACACCGCATGTTCGGTTAAACAGTGCTCATTCTCTAATAAAAAGACCGACTGATCCGGCAAATCATGGTATTGCAGCGGAGTGGGTAAGGCTTGAGCTTGCTCAGGACTCATCACCATATGAAAGCTGTCTTTGCCGACAATTCGTTTTTCCATTTCACCGATTTCAACGGGTAACGCTAAGATAAGCGCATCCAACGTCCCGGCTCGTAAAGCGGCTAATAAGTTAGTTGTCGTATCTTCGCGCAATAGAAGATGTAATTTAGGAAAATGCAGATTGACCTGCTGGACCAAATCACCAAGCAGAAATGGCGCAATGGTCGGAATACAACCGAGCTTCAATTGCCCTTCCATGCTACTTCCGCTGCACATTTTCCCTAACTCCACTAAATCTTGACCACGTGCCAATAACTCACGCCCAAGCTTAACCACTTCTTCTCCGGCAATGGTGAAGACTAGCGGGCTTCTCTTGTCTTTCTTTTCATAAAGGGGACACCCAATCAGCTCTTCTAAATTTTGAATCCCTTTACTTAACGTCGATTGACTGACAAAACAACGTTGCGCGGCATCACTAAAATGGCGCGTCTCATGTAAGGTAATTAAGTAATGAATTTGCTTTAAACTTGGCCACTTATTCATAATAATATTACTGTTTTATTGCAATACACAGGGAACTCCACCGCGAGATGGTCTTATCGCTTTTTTCGATTAAGACAATCTATTTTATTCGCTTTTTTCTATACTACTCTTTGTACTATAGTTTGTCTTGTAGTTACACGGAATGACCCGAACATAGAGTTTGGGCTCACACATAATGCTATATTAGGAGCAATAAAATGGTACTAGTTGGTCGCAAAGCCCCTGATTTTACCGCTGGAGCAGTTCTAGGTAACGGTGAAATCGTTGATAACTTTAACCTTTCTGAATTCATTAAAGGTAAGAAAGCTGTTCTATTTTTCTACCCACTAGACTTCACTTTCGTTTGCCCATCAGAAATCATTGCATTCGACAAACGTCTAGCTGACTTCCAAGAAAAAGGTTGTGAAGTGATCGGTGTTTCTATCGACTCTGTATTCTCTCACAATGCATGGCGTAAAACGTCTGTAGACAACGGCGGTATCGGTGAAGTGAACTACCCGCTTGTTGCTGATACAACTCACGAAGTTGTGAATGCATTTGACGTTGCCGATCCAAACGGCCCTGGCATTGCACTACGCGGTTCTTTCCTAATCGATGAAGAAGGCGTTGTTCGTCACCAAGTTGTGAACGATGGTCCTTTAGGCCGTAACATCGACGAAATGCTACGTATGGTTGATGCACTTGCATTCCACCAAGAAAACGGTGAAGTTTGTCCTGCACAGTGGGAAAAAGGTAAATCAGGTATGCAAGCGTCTACAGACGGTGTTGCAGCTTACCTTTCTGAGCACTCTTCAGACCTAGATAAAAAGTAAGTGATTTTCCCTAAGTTCTTTAGGGCATGATAAAAGTCACTCACAATAAAAATCCCAGCTCGGCTGGGATTTTTTTATCTCTGATAAATAGCGTTGATGACGTTAAACTGATGCGCTGCTCAATCTTCAAGCGCCTCGTCAATCGTCTGTTCATCAATATGGCGTACATCCTTCCCTTTCACATAGTAAATAATATATTCACATATGTTTTGGCAACGATCGCCGATACGCTCAATCGCTCTGGCTGAGCCCATCACTTGAAGAATATTCGGTATATTATCGACGTCTTCCATCATAGAAGTGGTCAGATTTTCAATCACGCTTTCGACTTCGTTATCGAGCTTATCATCGAGTTTATAAATGCGTACTGCCGCCTCTATATCCATACGCGCAAAAGCGTCTAATACTTGGTGTAACATTTCAATCGCGGAACGGCACAACGGTTCTAACGCGGTCTGAAACGTTCGCTCTTTCACCGAACTGCTTTCAATCGCGATGTACGCCATTTTCGTTGCCACATCACCGATACGTTCTAAGTCGGTAATAGTCTTGATGATTGACATGATAAGTCGTAAGTCTTTCGCGGTCGGCTGCCTTTTCGCAATAATTCTCGTGCAGGCTTCATCAATAGACACTTCCATCGCATTGACTTTATGATCGTCACACACCACTTTACGCGCCAATTCAATGTCGTCTTTGTGTAGCGCATGCATGGCATAGGAAAGCTGTTGCTCCACCAGCCCTCCCATGGTCAATAAATGCGTCCGAATAGACTCAAGCTCAGCATTAAATTGCCCTGAAATGTGTCGCCCTAATTGCATCATCGCTTATCTCTGCCTGTCTTAACCATACCGCCCCGTGAGGTAAGCTTCTGTTTG
>JBQGON010000026.1:0-31113 GCA_052087065.1 Vibrio sp.
GTCCTCCTAAGCGTAAACGAAACTGCTGTAAGACTTCCAACCCCGTGCGCTGATGCTCTAATCGATAGTCCGATAAAATCACTTCCGGCATCCAGTGTTGTTCCAACACCTGCAAGCTGCTCACAATATCAGTCGCCACTCGTACCTCACACCCCCAGCGTGAGAGCAATAGTGCCATGCCATCTAGAATCGTTGTGTCATTATCTACGCACAGTACCCGCAGTCCTGCGACATCATAAGCAGCAGGCGATGCTTGATGTGGTGTTTCCAAAGGTGACGCCTGCTTGTCTTCAGAATGGTCACGTTGCACTAGCAAAGAAAAGACACTGCCTTTACCAGACCAAGAACGCACCTGAATATCATGACCAAGCACTTGAGCAATCCCTTTCGATATCGCCAGCCCTAATCCTAATCCTTGATCACTACGGGTCTGCGAGCCTCGGGTAAACTCATCAAAAATGCCCGCCTGTTTTTCCTCATCAATGCCCATGCCATTATCCCAAACTTCAACACTAACGCCTTGCGGTACATGACGAACTCCCAATACAACTTTACCCTGAGCCCCATAACGAAAAGCATTGGTCAAAAAATTCTGTATCACCCGGCGCAATAACTTGGGATCTGAGCGCACCTTTACACTTGAAGGCACCATGACAAACTCAATGCCGTGTTGCAAAGCCGATGCGGTAAACTCAGCATTCAGGGGCTGTAGAACCTCATTAAGTAAAAAACCGCGCGGATGCACCGCTAACTGGCCGGATTCCAACCGAGAAATATCAAGAAGATCACCAATCAACTCCTCAGCCGCGAGCAATGAGCGTTCGATATGTTGGGCAAGTTGTGACGCTTCTGCCTGTTTAGCCACGTCAGCGAGTGACGAAGAGAATAACCGAGCTGCATTCAGCGGCTGCATAAGATCGTGGCTGACGGCGGCTAGAAACCGCGACTTCGACCGTGATTCGTGTTCAGCTCGTTGTGTGGCATGCACCAATTGCTTATTGAGATTTTCTAATTCTTGCGTGCGTCTTAACACGCGATCTTCAAGATGCTCATTCGCCTCTTTTAAACTTTGTTCAACCTGCCGAAAAGCGGTGATATCATTAAAACTCATCACGAAGCCGCCACCTGGCATCGGATTGCCTTGTACCTCAATGACTTTTCCATCGGGCCTCTGACG
Organism: Vibrio sp.; assembly: GCA_052087065.1. Lineage (GTDB taxonomy): Bacteria > Pseudomonadota > Gammaproteobacteria > Enterobacterales > Vibrionaceae > Vibrio. Next base: position 1,178 of record JBQGON010000026.1, read on the forward strand.
AGCGGATGTATGGGCATTGCCTTGCTGTAAAAAATGGACACGTTTATTGACATGCTCTTCAACATCCCCTAGGCCACAGAAGCCACGCTGCGCATTAAAACGAATGATATCGGCAATCGGGCGCCCTACCTCAATCAACCCATGAGGAAATTCAAATAGCTCTAAATAGCGCTGATTCCAAGCCACTAAACGTAAATGCTTATCGACCACAGATAACCCTTGGCTTATATGCTCAATCGCTCCTTGCAGTAGCCCGCGACTAAAATCATACAGTTCCGACGCTTCATCCACTATCGTGGCAACATCATCTAGATTCAGGTTGCGCCCTTGCAGCGCCGAAATCAAAACTAAACGGGCTGACGACACCCCAAAGACATCCGCCAAAACACTTTCAGCATGACGAATCAGCGCCGCCGAGGCTTGCTGCGAAGATTGGCAGGCCTCATCATGTTGCGCAAACGCCAAACGGGCTCGTTGCTCGCCGACAAAACGCGCGGTCAGCGCTTCTAACTCACCCACCGTTACTCGGCTTTGGTAGAGAGTCAAATTACGATTTGCCCATGGCCACCTGCGACGTAACCAACCATTCCGTCTATTCGTCTGCCACCCCACAACAACAGCGAATAAACTGAAACAGACAAATAACAGCGTGATTATCTGCCATCCTTGCATGAGTTCCCTTCCATTATCTAATACAAAAAAACCTCTCCTAATTAGAAGAGGTTTTAATAAAACGCAGATACGCATGGTAAACAATCCATTCACGAAGGTTCTGTGCGAAAGGTTTGCTTTTTCTCCCTGCTTTTTAGTCTAAATGGGATCTTGGCAAATCCAAACGAATCAACAGCGCGAGGCCCCCCATCGCCGACATCACCCAGAAGACGTTGCCGCCCCACTCTTCAAAGGCCCAGCCACTGAATATTGTTAACAAAGCGACACTGCCGCCTAACGCAATCGCGTTATACAAGGCTTGAAGAGGTACCATCCGATCTTCCGCTCCCATTTGAATATATTTCATCCCGGCTAAATGAGCTAAGGCATAAGTTAAACTGTGCAACATTTGGATGAGAATGAGCGGTAATAAAGCCGTCGTCATGGCAGCTAAGCCCCAGCGAACAGCAACCGCCAAAGCCGCGATGGTAAATAAGGTTTTGATTGGCACATGAGCAAACCATTTACGACTAAAGGCAAATAACATCACTTCCATGAGCACGCCTAAACTCCATAAATACCCGATGGTTTCTTCAGAATACCCTGCTTGCTTCCAATAGATTGAGCCAATGGAATAATACGCCGCATGACTGCCTTGGATCAGTGCTTCAAGGAGTAAAAATTTGACCACCGACCAGTCACGTAACATCACCAATAGCTTTGGCCTTGGCCGAGCAATCGCTTCTCCATCGGTTTTAGGGGCAGGGTTAGGCGTACGCAAACTGAGAATAAGGTTGGCAGCAAATCCGCCTAAACACGCAAATAAAATCCACTGGTGTCCCCAGTTGGTAGCGAGATAGCCGACCACCGTCGAGCCAACAATAAAAGCAATCGAGCCCCACACTCGTGTCGAACCATAATCGAGCAACTTATGCTTGGCATAATAATTGGCCATAGAATCGGGCAGAGGCATCATCGGGCCCATACTGACATTAAAGAGCACCGTAATAATGGCTAATAGCCAAAAGTTGCCACCCGCCACAAAATACAACGAGCCAAAAACTAACGTCGCCAATGCGAACCAGCGCAATGCGGGGACCAAACTTTCCACTTTATGAATACGGGGCGTTATAAATAAGTTCGCTAAACAACGCGCAGCAAAACCCAAACCAATCAGAGTACCAATATGCGCCGCAGAGACACCTTGAGATTCAAACCACAGTGCCCAAAAAGGCAAATACACACCATAAGAGAAGAAAAATCCGAACAGGTATTGGGAGACCCATCCATAGGGTGAGGCGGTGAACATACAACATCCTTATATTGGTACAGCATCAGTAAGTGCTTATTATGTCTGTATCTTTAACCAAATGATAACGAATTATTCGAGACGCATTGTTTCCTTTTTATCAACACTCAACCACTTATTCTGCTGATATTACTCCCACTACTGGGTAAGTACCTTAGCGAGCAAGCGCATTTTTGCCACCTTCATCACGTCGTGCAAAGACCTACTCCTAAAGTCTAATTGTACAAACGCTTTCTCTGACTGATGGTTATGAGAACCTATCGGTCGAGTTATCCACGTTCATTAGCACAGTGAATGAGGTTTCAAGGAGAAGAGTAATGAGTTCAAGCCGTCTATACCCTGTCAAACAAGCCATTGCCGACACAACGCATGCCGACAACGAAACCTATTTATCCATGTACCAACAATCGATTAATGACCCCAATGCCTTTTGGTCACAACACGGCAAAATGATCGATTGGATAACACCATTCACGCAAGTCAAACACACCTCATTTGATACTGGGCATGTCGACATTCGCTGGTTTAGCGATGGTACACTGAATGTGTCAGCCAACTGTATCGACCGCCACCTCGCCGAGCGTGGTGATGAAACAGCGATCATTTGGGAAGGTGACGATCCGCGTGAGGATGCCAAAATCACCTTCAATGAACTGCATCAGCGCGTATGTCGGTTCGCCAATGTATTGAAAGCACAAGGTGTTCAAAAAGGCGATGTCGTCTGTTTATATATGCCGATGGTACCGGAAGCCGCCGTGGCCATGCTCGCCTGTACCCGTATTGGCGCGGTACACACCGTGGTATTTGGCGGATTTTCTCCCGATGCTTTAGCGGGTCGGATCATTGACTCACAAGCCAAAGTCATCGTGACGGCTGATGGAGGGGTACGTGCTGGCCGCACGGTACCATTGAAAAAAAACGTCGACGATGCCCTCACTCACCCTGAGACTAATATCATTGAACACGTTATTGTTCTCAAACATACCGGTAGTGACATTGATTGGCATACACAGCGGGATGTATGGTGGCACGACAGTGTGGCACAAGTCTCCGATACCTGCCCTCCGACAGCAATGAATGCCGAAGACCCACTCTTTATTCTTTACACCTCTGGTTCGACAGGTAAGCCGAAAGGAGTATTGCATACCACTGGTGGCTATTTAGTGTATGCCGCGATGACGTTTAAATACGTATTTGATTACCAGAAAGACGATGTATTTTGGTGTACTGCTGATGTGGGTTGGATTACCGGACACACGTATTTGGTCTACGGACCTCTTGCCAATGGCGCAACCACGATTATGTTTGAAGGGGTGCCGAATTATCCTAGCTCAAGTCGTATGAGCGAAGTCATTGATAAGCATCAAGTCTCGCTGCTGTATACCGCCCCCACCGCGATTCGCGCCTTAATGGCGCGAGGCGATGAGGCCATCAAAGGAACACAACGCTCTAGCCTACGGGTTATGGGCTCGGTCGGCGAACCCATCAACCCAGAAGCATGGGAGTGGTACTATCACACCATCGGTAATGGCAACTGCCCGGTCATCGATTCTTGGTGGCAAACGGAAACTGGCGGTATTTTAATTACACCGTTACCGGGTGCAACCGCCCTCAAACCGGGCTCAGCCACACGGCCTTTCTTTGGCGTGCAACCTGGCTTAGTCGATAATAGCGGGCAACTCCTCGAAGGCGAAGCCGAAGGGAACTTGGTCATTCTGGACTCATGGCCGGGTCAGATGCGCTCTATCTACGGTGATCACGACCGGTTTGAACAAACCTATTTCTCTACCTTCAAAGGCATGTATTGCACTGGCGATGGGGCAAAACGCGATGAAGAAGGGTATTACTGGATCACCGGTCGGGTGGACGATGTGTTAAATGTCTCCGGCCACCGTATGGGCACCGCAGAAATCGAATCCGCCCTCGTAGCCTTTGATAAAATTGCGGAAGCGGCAGTAGTTGGCGTGCCTCATGATATTAAAGGCCAAGCGATTTATGCCTACATCACGTTAAATGAAGGGGTGTATCCTGATGCGAATCTACATAAAGAAGTCAAAGATTGGGTGCGCAAAGAAATTGGAGCGATTGCCACACCGGATATTATGCACTGGACCGATGCGCTACCGAAAACTCGCTCAGGAAAAATCATGCGCCGCATTTTGCGCAAGATTGCTACTGGTGATACGAGCAACCTAGGGGATACTTCAACACTGGCCGATCCGAGTGTCGTCGATACACTCATGTCTGAAAAAGCCCTCTATCAATAACGTGCGCTGCGCTTTTTTTACTCAAACCGCACGAAATACGTTCGTATTTCGTGCGGTTTGCCGTAGTAAACATCACGTTTTTACTGTGTTATATTCACCGTCCTATCAAGAAATATAGATATTGGTTGCTCACTTGATTAGGGCGTTAATTTTACTCATTTACAAATAAACCATGTCATTAGACCAGTAAATTGCTGCCATTTGCTGTGAATTAGCTATAATCATGGTCAACTTTTGAAAGACAGCGTAGTTTTGACAAAAAAATTAGCGTCAAAACTATACTTATACAGGTATAGTTTACGTTCCAGCGACTATATAGGAAGATAACTGCACAATGACTGCAAAATTACGCATTCTTGTACTCAATGGACCAAACCTAAATTTATTAGGTTTAAGAGAACCCGCTCATTATGGCTCAGCGACACTCGAGCATATTGTCACTCAATTACGTGATCAAGCGGATCAAGCAGGCATAGAGCTAGAGCACCTTCAATCGAACCGTGAGTACGAGTTGCTTGAGGCAATTCATAACGCTTACGGTCAAGTAGACTTTATCATTATTAATCCTGCAGCGTTTACACATACCAGTGTGGCACTGCGTGATGCACTACTTGGTGTTAACATCCCGTTTATTGAAGTGCATCTTTCTAACATACATGCACGTGAAGCGTTCCGTCATCACTCCTACTTGTCTGATAAGGCTCAAGGGGTGATTTGTGGATTAGGCGCACAAGGCTACCAATTCGCTATGTCTGCAGCCATCAACACGCTGCAAGCAAAGTAAAGAATCACTCTGCAGTGCCAACATGGCGCTGTCTTACACACAGATAAAGAGAAAGAAACAATGGATATTCGTAAAATTAAGAAGCTTATCGAACTCGTTGAAGAATCTGGCGTCGCTGAACTAGAAATTTCTGAAGGCGAAGAATCAGTACGAATCAGCCGTAATACAGCAGCGCCTGCTCCTGTACATTACACAGCGGCGCCAGCACCAGTGGCTCCTGCAGCACCCGCTGCTCAACCTGCTGCATCTACTCCAGCGCCAGTTGCTCAACCTGCGGGTCACCAAGTACTTTCTCCAATGGTCGGCACGTTCTACGGCGCACCAAGCCCTGATGCAAGCCCATTTGTCACTGTGGGTCAAAGCGTTAAAGTTGGTGACACGCTATGTATCGTTGAAGCAATGAAAATGATGAACCAAATCGAAGCTGATAAAGCCGGCGTCGTGACAGCAGTTCTACTTGAAGATGGTCAACCGGTCGAATTTGATCAGCCACTTATCATCATCGAGTAAGCGAGGCTGTTCTTATGTTAGACAAAATTGTTATCGCGAACCGAGGCGAGATCGCCCTACGTATTCTTCGTGCCTGTAAAGAACTTGGTATTAAAACAGTCGCGGTACACTCAACGGCTGACCGTGATCTTAAACACGTACTACTCGCAGACGAAACCATTTGTATCGGTTCCGCTCGTAGTATTGATAGCTACTTGAACATTCCGCGTCTGATCTCAGCAGCGGAAGTCAGTGGTGCGGTTGCGATTCACCCAGGATACGGTTTCTTATCAGAAAATGCAGACTTCGCTGAGCAAGTTGAGCAATCGGGTTTCACTTTTATCGGTCCTCGTGCAGAAACTATCCGTATGATGGGCGACAAAGTATCGGCAATCAATGCAATGAAACGCTCTGGCGTGCCTTGTGTTCCGGGTTCAGATGGCCCATTAGATAGTGATGCTGCGAAAAACAAAGCTCACGGTAAGCGTATCGGCTACCCAGTTATCATCAAAGCCTCAGGTGGCGGCGGTGGTCGTGGTATGCGCGTGGTTCGTCGTGAAGAAGACCTCATTGAAGCCATTGATATGACTCGTGCTGAAGCGAAAGCGGCTTTTGATAACGACATCGTATACATGGAAAAATACCTTGAAAATCCACGTCACGTGGAAGTACAGGTACTAGCCGATGGTCAAGGTCATGCGATTCACCTTGGTGAACGTGACTGTTCTATGCAACGTCGTCACCAAAAAGTGGTGGAAGAAGCCCCAGCGCCTGGCATCACTGACGAAATGCGTAAGTTCATCGGCGAACGTTGTACTCAAGCGTGTCTCGAAATCGATTACCGCGGTGCGGGTACTTTTGAGTTCTTATATGAAAACGGCGAATTCTTCTTCATCGAGATGAACACTCGTGTGCAAGTAGAACACCCAGTAACCGAAATGGTGACTGGCGTTGATATCATTAAAGAGCAACTGCGCATTGCAGCCGGTCTACCTTTGTCATTTACTCAAGATGATATTAAGATTCGTGGCCACGCTGTCGAGTGTCGTATTAACGCAGAAGATCCAGAACGTTTCCTACCGTCTCCAGGTAAAATTGAGATGTTCCATTCTCCAGGTGGTATGGGCGTTCGTTGGGAATCTCATATCTATTCTGGTTACACGGTTCCTCCGTACTACGACTCTATGATTGGTAAGTTGATCACTTACGGTGAAAACCGTGATGTCGCTATCGTTCGTATGCGTAATGCACTTAACGAAATGATTGTTGAAGGGATTAAAACCAATATCTCACTACAACAATCCATCATGTTGGATGAAAACTTCCAACATGGCGGTACCAACATCCATTATTTAGAGAAGAAGCTAGGCCTGTAATTACACCCTACGCTCTCTTTATAAATAACAAAGGTCACCCATTGGTGGCCTTTTCATTTATCGGTCTTATTAAACAGGAGCACGCATGACGAAGCTTTCTGACTTATACCGTCAGGCTCACAAAGAAGCGATTCTCGCGATTGCGTTAGCAGGACTGTATTTTATTTGGTGGTATGCCACTGCCTACGGGTTTGCTCCCGATGAAAAAGATACGCAATTGCCCACGTTAATTATGGGATTTCCCGTCTGGTTTTTCTTATCATGCATTGTCGGGCCTATTCTGTTTTGCGGATTATGCTTTCTCATGGTGAAATTTTTCTACAAAGATATCCCGCTCGATCCCACGCAAGAGGATGTAAATGATGAATAGTGAACTACTTATTCCTTTAGTGGTTTACCTCGTAGCGGTCTTTGCTTTGGCAGCTTTTACTCGACGTTTCAAAAGCAAAAATCACTTCCTGAATGAATACTTTGTCGGTGGACGTAGCATGGGCGGTTTTGTCCTCGCGATGACGTTGGCTGCAACCTATGCCAGTGCGAGTAGCTTCATTGGCGGACCTGGCGCTGCCTATAAAATGGGATTAGGCTGGGTACTACTCACCATGATCCAATTGCCAGTAGCGTGGCTAACACTGGGAGTATTGGGTAAAAAATTCGCCATCGAAGCGCGCCGCCATAACGCTGTGACAGTCAACGATATTCTCTACGCCCGCTTTCAAAGTCGCGCTGTCGTGATCATCGCCTCGCTGTCTTTATTACTCGCTTTTTTTGGCATCATGGTGGTGCAATTTGTCGGTGGAGCTCGCTTGTTGCAAACCGTCACGGGGCTACCTTATGAACAGGGTTTGTTTATTTTTGCGCTCACCGTCGGTCTTTACACGACGATTGGTGGCTTTCGCGCAGTCGTGCTGACCGATGCAGTACAAGGCATTATGATGCTCATTGGTACTGGTGCTTTACTGGCGGGCGTTATTCATGCTGGCGGGAGCTTTAGCAACTTAGTCATCAAATTGCACGATATCGATCCCAGTTTAATTACGCCATATGGTCCTCACCACTTCTTGAGCCAACCTTTTATTCTCAGCTTCTGGATGCTGGTATGCTTTGGTGTGATTGGCCTGCCCCACGCCGCAGTGCGGTGTATGTCTTATCGTGACAGTAAATCGGTACATAAAGGGATCATCATCGGCACCATCGTCGTCGCCCTTCTCATGTTTGGCACCTCACTTTCCGGCGCATTAGGGCGCGCATTAATCCCACATGTTAATAGTCCAGACCAAATCATGCCAACGTTAATGATAACCGTGTTACCGCCTATGGTCGCCGGTATCTTTCTCGCCGGCCCGATGGCCGCGATCATGTCGACAATCGATTCACAACTGATTCAAGCGTCCGCAACGATATTAAAAGATTTGTATCTCAACTACATTAACCCCTCGCTAGCCGAGAAACCCAACAGTGAGCGAAAACTCAATCGCCTCTCACTCTGGGTCACGGCTATTTTTGCGTTGTTAGTGTTTTGTGCCGCGACCAATCCGCCGGATATGATCATTTGGCTTAACCTCATGGCATTTGGTGGCCTGCAGGCCGCCTTCCTATGGCCTTTGGTTCTAGGATTATATTGGCAACGAGCCTCCGCTGCAGGCGCACTGTGCTCGATGGTTAGTGGTATTAGTCTGTTTATTGCCCTGAGCTGGTTTAAGCCAGATTTAGGCGGTGTACACCCTATCGTACCGACCCAAGTCGTCAGCTTATTGGTTTTCGTTCTCATGAGTTTCATTAAGCCCTCACCACAGGCAAAACTCGAGTCACAACCGTCTTAATCCTCTCCTCGATCACCACAACGGAGCCTAAGGATCCGCTGTGCGTTTTATCGACAGTAATGGCATCAGATCAGATGCCATTACTGCCGGGATCTGCTAAACTTCGCGCCAAATGTCATAATGAGAGTCATGTAAAATGCCTTGGATTCAAATTAAACTTAATGCTACCAATGAAAACGCCGAAACCATTGGCGATATGCTCATGGAAGACACTGGAGCGTTATCTGTAACGTTTCTCGATGCGCAAGACACCCCTGTGTTTGAACCACAGCCAGGAGAAACGCGTCTATGGGGCGATACCGATGTATTAGCACTGTATGACGCAGAAGCCGATACCACGCTGGCCATTCGTCAAATCCAAGCCAGTGGATTGGTAGCACAAGACTTTGCTTACAAGGTTGAACAGATCGAAGACAAAGACTGGGAACGTGAGTGGATGGATAACTTCCACCCAATGCAGTTTGGTGAGCGCCTATGGGTATGCCCAAGCTGGCGTGATATTCCCGATCCAAGTGCCGTCAACGTGATGTTAGATCCGGGACTGGCTTTTGGTACGGGCACCCACCCAACCACCGCATTATGTCTGGAATGGCTTGATGGCTTGGATTTAAAAGGTAAAACCATCATCGACTTTGGATGTGGCTCGGGTATCTTGGCCATTGCTGCCGTCAAACTGGGAGCGGCCAAAGTCATTGGTATCGATATTGATCCACAAGCTTTGCAAGCCACCCAAGACAACGCAGAACGTAATGGCATTAAAGATCAGATTGAAGCGTACCTTCCACAAGATCAACCCGACGGTTTGGTTGCCGATGTCGTGGTCGCCAATATCTTAGCCGGTCCTCTGCGTGATTTATCTCCTGTTATCAAAGGGCTGATTAAACCACACGGCCTACTTGCCATGTCCGGTGTATTGGATACTCAAGCAGAAGATGTCGCCAGTTATTACCGTGATGAGTTAGCGATTGACCCAATAAAAGAGATGAAAGAGTGGTGTCGCATCACAGGACAAAAATTGAGTTAATGATAAGTTTTTCATTTAATTGATTGAAAAACATACAATTTACAAAAACAAATTGTAAATGCTCAAATATTAGGCTTTTCACGCAGTAAAAAAATGCGTAAAATGCGCGCCCTTGCTGGTACAGAACTGTGAAGACGTTTTGAAAATCGGAAATTATCAACTCAAGAACAAACTTATCGTTGCCCCTATGGCAGGAGTTACAGACAGACCGTTTCGAGAGTTGTGTCTACGCTATGGAGCGGGAATGGCGGTCAGTGAAATGATGTCGGCTAATCCTGCTGTATGGGGAACGTCGAAGTCAAAAAATCGCATGGTGCACGCGGGCGAATCGGGCATTCGTTCTGTGCAGATCGCTGGAAGTGACCCACAGCTTATGGCCGAGGCGGCTCAATTTAGTGTTGAAAACGGTGCGCAAATCATCGATATCAACATGGGCTGCCCTGCAAAGAAAGTGAATAAGAAACTGGCTGGTTCAGCATTACTGCGCTCCCCAGATATTGTTAAAGATATTCTGGCAACGGTGGTCAATGCGGTGGATGTCCCTGTGACATTGAAAACACGTACTGGTTGGGACACAGAGAATAAGAACTGTGTCTACATCGCTAAATTAGCCGAAGACTGCGGCATACAAGCTTTCGCTCTTCATGGAAGAACCAAGGCCTGTATGTACAAGGGAGAGGCGGAATATGACAGCATTAAGGCCGTCAAAGAGGCTATTACGATTCCGGTTATCGCTAACGGTGATATCGAGACTCCGCAAAAAGCCAAATTTGTACTGGATTACACCGGTGCTGACGCTTTAATGATTGGACGTCCCGCCCAGGGTCGTCCTTGGATTTTCCAGGAAATCCAACACTATTTGGAAACCGGCACCACGATGCCTGCGCTGCCCTTAGGGGAAGTCAAAGACATCATGCTTGGCCATGTACAAGCTCTACACCTGTTTTATGGTGATTACCTTGGCCCTCGTATTGCGCGTAAGCATGTCGGGTGGTATTTGAAAGAACATGGGCATGCGAGTGAGTTTCGCCGTACCTTTAACGCCATCGAATCCGCGTCGCTGCAACTAGAGGCGCTCGAAGGTTATTTTGATAACGTTGCATAATATTAAGAGAAGAGCTAGACCGAATATGTTCGAACAAAATCTGACTTCAGAAGCTTTAACAGTAACAACAGTAACTTCACAAGATCAAATCACGCAGAAACCATTACGTGATTCAGTTAAAGCATCTCTTAAAAATTACCTGGCTCAATTAAACGGTCAAGAAGTAACTGAACTTTACGAATTAGTTCTAGCGGAAGTTGAACAACCATTACTAGACACTATCATGCAGTACACTCGCGGTAACCAAACTCGCGCAGCGACGATGATGGGTATCAACCGTGGTACACTTCGTAAGAAGCTAAAAAAATACGGCATGAACTAAATATAAGTTTTTAACTTATTGAATTAAAAAGACTTAGCCTTAATTGGTTAGGTCTTTTTTATTTTTAACCCCCACAATAACCCCCACACTGAGAAAACTACCCCACACCAACGCATAAAAAAACATCATGCGAATCTATTTTTTATTTCTGCAAACAAAAAAACTTAGGACAACGAGACACTTAGGACAACCCCTTATACAGCAAGGGCTGAGACTGACCTAAGTCAGTTTTCACTTAGGACTTAAAACGTTTAGATCGGACAGGTTGTATATGACTTCCGATTATTCAGCCTTTAAGATCCCAAAGTATTCTTCATGTAGGCGTGTATTGATGTCGAAATATTAATAGCGATATCTCAATAAGTCTCATTCTTTTAGTCCATAAAGAGCACATTTTCGGAGTCCACAAAACAGAGCAAACCTTGCGCTGGTGAGATTGTGATGTCAAAGAATTAGTTACATCTACTTTTCACTTATTTAATCTCAAAGTGCTACACACCTCATATAAAAACAAATATACACCTAGTATCATACCCATATAGTCTACTTCTTTCACATAAACAATCTAACTTCGAAATATTCTATATGCCAAAAAAATCAATTAGACACATAGCTATTTTGATTAGCACCCTATGTATTGCCCAAGGATGCTCTCTAGTCCCCCCAACAAAAGAAGATATGAAAACAAAAATTTCTGAAAATGACAGGCAGAGTTCAATAACGTTTTCTTCATCTACTGGTAAGTTTGGGTATCTGTGTACGAAATTCTCTCAATTTAAGGGAGAGCTAAAAAGTACAACATTCTCAGCATTTGAATATCGATTTCCATTCGTAAGGAATATACAAGGTGCAAATGTGTACGATCAAACAGGAGTAAAAATAGACATAACAAAAACAGATTCCCTACAAACCCTCACATCGACGCCATTGCTATATGTGGATTGGAAAGGTCGCGAAAAGTTCATGCCTAGATATGAGCTAAGTCTAGATAATTCTATTGTGAAAAAATTTATCAGCAAATGTGAATCCGACTACCAAACCGATAGAGAAAAGTATCTCGACAAAATTCAGGCTGAACAATTAAAAATAAAACAACACGAAAAAGATATTCAAAGTTTGATAGCCAAAGCACTCAAAAAACATGGATTGAAGAGAATCGATAACGGTGGTGAAATTGAATTAGGTGAAGTTGTGGTTGGTCAAAAACACTCAAAACCTGAGCAGTACCAACAATTTTTAAGGAAAGACAATATAGCCTACTACATGGACTTTTCCGACTATATCGTTACTCAAGAAATCAGTGCGTCATCTTATATGCTACAGCACGTGGCAGACTATTATAGTTCAATAGGAAACGTGAATACGTTCCCCATAATCTTTCATTCAAAACAAAGGCATTATGAGCAAGACTACCTAAGTCCGACTGTCGTTATTTATCAAGGTATTAAATCTTATCAGAACGTATATGGTCAAAGAAAACAGGCTATTTTTGTCACAGAACTTTAGATGTTAAAAGTCCGCACATTGACGGACTCTCTCTTATCGCTGATATTGGTACCTCAGCAAACGATAAAGGCAAAACAGGAAAAAGAACAATAGCAAGCGTATACGTTACTAACCTTCTCATCTTTGCATATCCATCTATATAATATATGTCACAACTTGTTAACTGAAACATTTCTGACTTGCAAGATTTCCTACCTGAAAGTGTGATGTTAAAGCATTATTGCTATTTATGGGTTAATAAATATAGTCTACACTACAGCTAACCTAATAATATAAAAGGAAATTATATGACATATGCTAAGCACGTTATAATATTTCTTGCTTCCTCAATAATGGCCGGATGTAATGCGGATATGATTATTAATATCAACCTATCCGACCTATATAACTCAGGTAGCAACGGGAAGGTTTTAACGGGAAAAATGATTCTTGAGCTATCTGGAAGGTGTATAGACGCGACAACGGGTTCAGAAAGCGAAAGCTTAGTTGATGCAGACGGAATAATGTATAATCTCTTTAATCAGCATCAAAAACGAATATCATGTACCCCTAAAGACAAATATGGTTTTAGTTCAGTAGCTGAATACTCATTTGATGTCCTCCTTGACACTATAAAAGATAACAAATCCCCTTCTGAAGGATTCCCTATACAACTAGCGGCCATTGAACGAGCGGTTTATCTACAGGCAGATCAGACTTTTATTAATCGGTTAAAAGCAAAAATGAACTCAACAATCCCAATAAATTATTCTATATATATAAATATAAATAACCCCAAAAGAATCCCAATAGATGTATATGCACCATCATCTTATTTATGGGTACCAGATAAAAATCGTTATATACCGCTTCAACAGCTATCAGAAAAAGGACTAAAAACTAGCTTAGGGTTTAAACTTGGGTCTGTATCAATAGATAATTTATTGGAACAAGGTGGAACTTATGTTGTAGGCATAACAAAACAATAAATACACTCTATGTATAGTCCACCCAGTGGGTGGACTATACATCACTACTGATATTGATAGTGCTGCTCAAATAGCCGCTGCATTTCACTAAGAGGCTTAGTTTTGTAACAGTTGAGCCGTTGCCCTGCCTCCTCAACCTTTCCCCCATCCAGCACAACGCCTAACGTCTGCTTTAGGTATTTACCTAGTGCTTTGGGGGTTCTACGTTCGTAGCCGCTAATCCTCATATCGTCGCAGTAAGCAATATAACTATTAAAAAAACTTTGCTTTGGGATCGTTGCGCCACTTTCTAAGATTTGAGTTTTATGACCGTCAGACAACTCGCCATCGTCTAGCAGCTTTTGAAACCATTCTGCTTCACTTGGCAATGACTCCATGATTTGCGCCTGTAACGCCTCGGTCATTGGTGCTTTATACAAGTTGAACGGGGTAGTGTCATATTGCTCTAGAAAACTAAATAATTGCCCCATCGTTTCCGGTGAGTTGATGTCAATATATAGGTCTTTGAAATATTCCTTATCTTGCTGTTTACAATCTGACACCTCCAGCACAAAGAAACGTCTTTCTTGCTGGTGGGCTGGTACTGCCCAGTCGTTATTTGTGCACATCAAATATCGGTGATAGCTATCAACCTCAATTGCGTCCTTGCCCTTCGCTTCGAGGGTTATGCTGCTATCGGTGATCAAGGTGCGAAACTTGCCTGCATCTTTGTTTGAACCACTCCAAAATGCTTCTTCAATGGTTACAAATAGCTTATTGGCTAAATGGCTATTAAACGACCCCAGTAGGTGCTTGCTGTCCTGAATTCTCATCGCGTACTGACCTAGCAATTTTTCCATTAGCACAGAAACGGTACTTTTCCCTGTCCCTCGACCTTCCGACTTAAGCACAACGCAAACGCCTGTTTTCTTTTCCGGTCTCTGTATAATTTGAGCCATCCATCCCAGCAAGTAATGAAAGTGATCTTGATTGCCGTTGCAGATAACATTGAGTAAATGCCACATGATACGATCTAGCTTGTTGTCACCTTCAACCGCCTCAATTTCAAAGCCTGACCACATATTGAGAAAACGCGACCCAGTTCTGTTTGATGGGTCAAACACCACTCCTTGAAAAGTATTGCGGCTTCCTGCTTTCATCCATAATTCAAAGCAGTTGTATTGTTTAACTTGGTTTTGGTCGTTTAAATAAGGGAAGTTCAGGTTTGCATATAACTGCCGCTTTTGCGGTACGGCAGAAAATGTATAACCCGTATTATCTTTATGATCGGTTTCACGTTCACACACCCAAACTTTTCCCCCTTGCTGAACAATAGAATGGGTAAGATTGAAAGTATCAATTATATGCTGCTTGCTGTCGTCTAGTGGTTTTGCTTCTACCGTCTCGCAGAACATTTTCAATTGCTCATAAGGTGTTAAGTCTTTCGCGATCTCGTTCAAAAAGCTTTCAATCTTTGATGATAATTTTGCATTCATGTTTTACACTCTTGTTTAGCTGGTGGCTTCCTGTCGCCAAACTAGAGCCACCAGCAAAGATTTTTTAGAAAGTTAAGATCCGCTCTGCTCATCAGTATGAGCGGTTTCTTTTTGGGCATAATGACGATCAAAACACTCAGCTCTTAGGTCTAATAATGCTGACCGTACAGCAGATTTAAGCCCGTCTCTCCAGAAGCCCTCCATTGTTGCCATATCCATGACCTCCTGCACTTGTCGACTAAATCCAGCTATAGCTCGTCCGTTAATATTCAGATAAGACTCATAATTTCGATACTCGATAGTGACTCCGTATATTTCAAGTAATACTTTTATATTGCTAACCGTTTGATGCGGCCTTCCCTGTTGAGTTGTAAATACTTTACCCATTTGTACCCCTTAGTATTCGGTTTGTTAGTTCAAGAAAGCGAAGCTTCCTGTTAATACGCTCAAATGTTTGCTTAGATTTTAAACTAGGTGAAGAGAAACTAGGCATTGTTGTATTTCCCGCTTAGGAAAGACTGAACATCATCAGGACGCCAGCCAATGCAAACGCCAGCAGGGGTTTTGATAGGGTTAGGGAATATACCTTTTTTGCACCAAGACCATATCGTGCGACGATCTCGGTTAAGCATCACAGTAAGGTCTGCATAGGTTAGTAGGCGGGTTGTTGTTGGTTGCGGGCAAGATAGTTGGTTAATTTGGTGAGTTGCTGTCATTTACGAATCTCCTTTTGTCTTGATTCGTAGTAAAGAATACTCCCCACAATTTCCCACTAAGGCTTAACGGGAAAATTACCTTTTCTTTAACCTTGAAAACTCCTTTCGTATTGTCATTATCCTAACCGAATCGTCGAAATCGTCAGTCTCAAAGTTAAATACGCTGTTATCTGAGTGATCAAAATTCCCATTGCCATTATCCCGAATAATATTAAGCAGAGTTAACCAGCCTTTACGTTTAGGCAGCGTATTCTTATGTTTTATATACTCGTCGTTAAATAGTTTTTTCCATTTCGCTTTCGTCTTCCCAGCGTTCATCTTTCCATTATTGGACGCCTGAATCTTAGGTGTGTAAAATTCTGCACCCCATACCTTATGCTTACAGTGTCTTTTTGTAATACTTAGTACCAATTCCATTAGTTCAAAATTACCCTGATGCTTGGCTAATTTTTCTAAGTAATCGACATCGGCCATGACAGCACAGTAGTAGAACTTACTTTCATCTGCATGTCTGGCAAATGAAGTAAACCTATTCAAAAGGTCTGCGCTGATCATATCTCTAGAGTGGATAGCCTTAAATTCTTCAATAGTCATAACCTCGCTCAATTCATCATCGAATAACTTTTGCGATTTTTTCTCGTAGTAATCTTTCTTGCTGCTCATCTAATCGCCCTCACATTGGAATCGGCTACTGTTTCATTTAATTTGGCTATCCATAAATCAAGCGCGACCTTTTTCTTTTCGATGTGCTGCGAACGGTTATAAATCTTCATTACACCGCCCAGAGAATGCCCTAATAACTGCTCTACCACGTAGGGTTCAACTTGCATATCATTTAAGACAGTAGCAAATGTGCGTCTTAAATCGTGAAACGTCCACGATTCTTTATGTTCTAACTTCTGCCACAACTTACCGCCGAAACCCGATACTGCCTCGGGTCGTTTTAATTCCCCCAGCAGATATTCAGCTCTGGACTGCGCGATCACAGATTGAATATAACTTTTCATCAGCTCAGGTATTGGGCGTTTTATCTCAGAGCCAGTCTTACTATTAGATTTAGGAACAGTCCAAACCATTTCATCGAGATCCCACTCATCGACTTTTGATAACCTTAGCTCTTGAGTACGACAACCAAAGGCTACTAACAGCAAAGCTAGGTTTCTGTAATACCAGTTGCTCTTTATGTCATGCGCCCAATCCCAGACGTCCATTAATTCGCCCCATGATAAAACTCGGTCTTTCTTACCTTGATGCTCGCCTATATCGGCAATGTTTAGATCTTCCAATGCTATTGAATGTGCAAACTGACGATTACGGCAAAACTTCAACGCCTGTTTAGCATTCTGTAAAATATATCCACTTGCCTTTGGTGCGGCTCTGTAGTGTGTGCCGCTGGTAACATCATCAAACACCTGTACCCAATGGCGTGTTTCACACTGCTCAAGGGGTAAGTGGCCTATAAACGGGTAAACATGCTTTTGAAATTGCGCCCTGTGCTTTTCGTGATTAGCTCGTTTCTTTGCAGCAAAGTTATCTAGCCAATATTCGAGCGCATCCTTTACCGTTACCGCTTTGAGTTTCTGGTCTCGCTGTAGCTGTCGCTCAACCTTAGGATTCAAACCATCAGCAAGGTATTGCTTACACTCTGCCGCCTGCTTTCTTGCTTTAGCAAGGGTTAGCCCATCAGAATCGTCCTTTGAGTAATTTCCCAGCGTCAATTCTTGCGCTTTGCCTGCGTAGCGATAACGAAACACAAAAGATAGCTTTCCAGTCTTAAAATGGTAAACGCTCAACCCCTCTCTATCGGAAATTTTTAACGGCTTGTTGCTGTCGTGAGTCTTACCCTGCAACGCCTTTAGTTTTGAATCAGTGATAGCCATAGTTACCCGCCCTGCTAGTGTCCTAAGTGTGTCCTAAGTGATTTTTTAACTTAGGACAGCTTGAGCCCTTGCTGTATATGGTTTTGTCTTAACTGGCTAAGTGTCCTAAGTAAATTCTTAGTTTATTTTATCTTCCAAACTAAGAATTTTAACCCCCACATTAACCCCCACATTTCTCCATCTACCTACCAAGATAACGCAAGACAAAGCAAGACACAACAACACATTAAACCCCTGTAAATAAAGGCATTAGGTAAACTAATTAAGATTTATTGAGACGCAAGAAAATAGTAAAAATGATAATACGGCATGAACTAAAAATCATATCGTCAATTATTGAATCAAAAGGGCTTGCCATGAATTTGGCAGGCCCTTTTTAATTCCAACCTATATTCCAAGCAGAGTCATGGTATCTGGAATACTCGGGGGGAGTTGGTGCATAAGAAATTCCTGTAATTGAACGATGCTTTCTTGCTGGTGGCTATCTGTTGGCCACACAAGATAATATCCATCACCAGTGCACGTAGCGGTTGAAAAAGGAAATTCAAGAAGCCCTACTGTCACTAACGGAATCGATAGTCTTACATCACTAATAGAAACACCATGCCCGCCAATCGCCGCCATATTGCCTTGCTCTAACGTATCGAAAGCTATTCCTCTCCCCAAGTCGGGGAACGGGGTATGATGAGTTTTTTCCAGCCAATACTGCCAGTCACGGCGATCTCCAGTCGGATGTATCAAATGACAATCCGCCAGATTTGTCTGTGCATCCTTAACCACACTCGGTGCACATACAGGAACCAGCCATTCCTCAAAGAGCAACATCGATGTCGTATTTTCACCAAAATCGCCGTTACCCAACAAAATGGCGCAATCATAAGGTTCCACTCGAAAATCTACGTGATCAACATCCATCCATACACTGGAGAGCTGAACCTGCAACGATGAGTTTTTCTCATCTAAGTATTTTAATACATTGAGTAACCAACGAATGGTAAGAGTCGATGGTCCCTTTAAGCGTAAATCATAACGCCGACTCTTTAATTGTTCACAAGCGCTTTCCAGTTGTAAAAAACCTTGTGTGATTTGTTGAGCAAATATCTTCCCCTGTTCAGACACAGTGACTTTAGGTCCGTTTCGAATAAATAACTTAGCGCCAAACCACTCTTCTAATGTTTTAACATGGCGGCTCACCGCACCAGGCGTGACATGTAATACTTCTGCGGCCTGACGAAACGAGCCATAACGTACAGCCATCTCAAATGCCCGTAATGCATATAAAGGAGGTAACGACACCATCACTGTCTCTTATATTGAGTTTTACTCACATTGAACAGCAGTTTATTTCGTTTTCAACTCGGTTCTCTTTATGAATAATATCAACAGAAAGGAGTGGTTCCCGTGAGGCGTTATAACAACATCATAAAGCGAAAATTTGAAAAGCAGGCGTTGCCTGGAAAGTTGGTGTCACCAATTATTCAATTTAAATGTTTTGCTAATCAAACTGTTATCTGCCATTCGATGGGCTGGATATTGGACAAATCCCTCAGACACCAGAAAGTCGCCTGTCATTAAAACTCGGAGTAATACGATGCTCTATCTGACGTTTGCGATCTCAGTTGCTCTACTGATTGTTTCACCGGGACCGATGGTCAGCTTAATTATTGCACAATCACTCAATCAACTCCCTAAAGCCACCATCCTTGGAGCACTACTGTCTGCGCAGATTTTACTGCTTCTCAGCTTAACCGCTATTATTAACGCCTTTTCATTCAATGAGAATCTGTTAAAAATAGGACAATTAATTGGAGGGGGATACCTTATCTATGTTGCTGTGATTACTTACTTTTCATCTTTGAATACAGAGAATGTCAGTAACGTCAAAGGCAGTTTTTTCAAAGCGATCAAGATTGGTCTATCCAATCCCAAAGATATTCTGTTCTTTATCGCCTTTCTACCCAACTTTATCTCATTGAATGATCATTACGTTCTGCATTCAGCAACGCTTATGGTGATATGGTTTATTATTGATCTCTCTATCATGCTGGGGTACAGCTATTTTGCACGTAAGATTTTTGCTTACCAATTCGGCCAGATTTTTTTCAGCAAGGTGCCCTGTGTCACGATGATATTGTTTGGAGTGATAGCAGTATACAGTGGCGCTAATTCTCTCCTGTTTTAAAAACGCCTGTAGTGAGTTGAGTATCCAATAAACCTATTGTGCTGTTATTTTTGGCTTACTCATCAAGTTTTTACATCTCGAATCATAAAATGTCATGGTGATCAGCCACACTAGCCATATGGTCATGGTTCAAGTGAATAATAACATTATCTTGCACGCCACAATAACGCAGCGAAATAGGGAAATAACGCTCATGAAAACACCCATCAGATACATTGCTTTGCTGCTGGTTTTTTGGTCGAGCTTCAGTCTCGCGACACCGCTGAAAGACATCATGGGTCAGCTTCAGTATCAGTGGGCGGTGTGTCAATATCAAACTCAGGGAGAAGACGCCCAGCAGCGATGTTTTCAAAAGATCGTCAATCATATACAGCAGCACCTCACTACTCACCCTCTTAACCAAGAGCTACAAACTGCATTAGCTATCAATCTTGCGTCGTTAGCTAACGTATCAGGCACCTCAGAAGCCTTATCGCTCATCAAGCAAGCGAAGGCTCACCTTGAACCTCTGGAAGCGACCACCAGCGGACAGTTGCACACCGCGGTACTCGTCACGTTAGGCGCTTTATATTATCGTGCACCCGGCTGGCCAATCAGTTTTGGTGATGATGATAAAGCGGGTGTATTACTCGCAGAAGCGATAAAACAGAGTCCTGACGATATTACGGCCCATTATTTTTATGGCGACTTTCTTGCCGAGCAAGGTCAGACTCAACAAGCCATCGACGCGTTAGAGGGGGGGCTGAACGTCCATACGCAAAGTGTTCACCCCTTGATAGTACAAGGTAGACAACACGATATTCGTCGTTTACTCAATACACTACAAGATTGATACTTGGCAACAAAGGGGACTTTTTGATACTGTATATTTATACATAAAAAGGGGTTTACTGTCATGTCAGTCATTCATATCCAGTTTTATAAGCATCCTTATGCCGAATTCATCCTTGGTAGTTATCAAAACCAAGTGTGCTTATGTGATTTTCGCTACCGTAAATTACGGGACACCGTCGATAACCGAATCAAACAAGGCCTAAACGCTGAGTTCATTGAACAGAATGATGAGGTCTTAGACACAACCAAACAGCAACTGAGTGAGTATTTCCAAGGAGAACGAACGGCCTTTGACTTGCCATTGCTTACCGTCGGGACTCCATTTCAAAAATCGGTCTGGCAAGCACTACAAACCGTCCCGTACGGGCACACCACTTCCTATGGCGATCTTGCCAAGCAACTAGGACAACCTACTGCGTTTCGAGCCGTTGCCAATGCCAATGGCGCCAATGCGCATGCCATTATTATTCCTTGCCATCGGGTGATCGCCAGTAATGGCGGTTTAGGTGGCTACGGCGGCGGTGTCCCCCTCAAACAGAAACTGCTCGCCTTGGAAACCCGCCTCATCTAGTGCAGTCTCATCGCTCAATAAAAAAGGCTAACCGAATGGCTAGCCTTGATAACTTATCGCAAGTAATCACTCACTGATGCCTTGCTAATTCTTATGAACGCTCAGACTGTGTATCTGAATGAGGCACAGTCTGATCGGAAGAAATACCGATATCACGCAGCTTTTTACCCGACATCAAGTTGGCTTCAATCGACTCCAAGGTAATCCCTTTCGTTTCCGGCACCAAGAATACGGTAACCAGTACGAACACAATATTACAGCCTGCATACAACCAGAAGGTTTGCGCCGTTCCGATACCATTCAATAAACTTAAGAACGTCGCTCCTAGCACCATATTGGCAATCCAGTTCATGGTGGTTGAACAAGCAATACCAAAATCACGTCCTTTCAGTGGCTGCACTTCTGAACACAGTATCCATACCATCGGCGCGGCGCTCATCGCATAGCCACAAATACAGACGATAGAGGTCAACACGGCAAGGTAAGAGAAATAGACTGGTGCATCGCCAGTTAAAACAAATTTCAGTAATAAACCTAAGCAAAACATGCCCGCGCCCATCACGGTAAAACCAATTTTCAGTGCCGGTTTACGACCCCAGCTATCGGCCATGCCAATGGCAATGAAGGTCGCAAGAACAAACGCGACACCAACCAAAACGGTACTGAACATTTGTTCCATTTTGCTGGTGAATCCCGCCATTTCGAAAATCTTTGGTGAGTAATACATCAAAATGTTCATCCCAGTAAATTGCTGCATAAACTGGAGAACTAAACCTAACCCAACACTACGGCGGAAGTTTTTATTGGCTTTAAATAAGGCAAAACCGGATTGTTTGATCTTAAGGCTTGCAACAATTTCTTGGTATTCTTGGCTCGCTTCACGTTCATCAATACGCAGAGAGAGCAGAACTTTTTGTGCTTCTTGTACATAACCACGCGAAGCCAACCAACGTGGTGAACGTGGCATAAAGTATACCGCAATAACCAAGATAGCAGTTGGAATCAACAAGACGGCAAACATCATGCGCCAGTCGCCACTTTGGGCAAGCCAAGTATCCGATAAGAAAGCGAGTAAAATCCCGACAGTCACCATCAATTGGTATGTCGCAATACGACGTCCACGAACGGCTTTATCCGACATTTCAGATAAGTATAACGGCGCTGCAAATGAGGCGATACCAATGGCGAACCCTTGCACAACACGGAACACCAGCATCACATCAATATTGGTAGAGAAAGTACAGCCGATGGTACCGATGGCAAAAATCACTCCACCCCACATCAAACTACGTTTACGTCCGAGGATAGAGGACAACCAGTTATTGGAAATAGACCCCAGTGTCGCACCCAACATCATCGTGCTGACAATCCACTCTTGCTGATGAATCGAAATGCCCCACTCTGAGGTAATAAATGGCAAAGCGCCAGAGATGAGTCCAATATCTAAACCGAATAACAGTCCAGCTAAGGAAGCTGCCACAGTAATCAGAATATTGTAATTTAACATAGTTATTCTTATTCCTTATTTATAGGGTAGGCACATCATAAGGATCCAAATAGAATTAACAGATAGTTAAATCTCACCCGCGAAAAGTAAGCGCTTTTCTATATTTTTCTAGCAGAATAATACATATTCATTAGGTCAATAATTAGAAGTAGCACCAAATATTAAGTTAAGCACATGAATTTATTAGTCTAAAATCTATAAATAAAAACAAACCAGTAACAACTTACTACATATATCTACATATCCTCTAAGCAAAACATCAGCATCATTCATCAAAATGAGGGGTTAAAAATTGCCGGCCATCCGACCAATCACCTCTCTATTCCAAGGCGGCTAAAATCGAACAGTGGCTCGCATCCTGCTCGGTTTTGCCACAGCATGCATCATTGATTTTCTTTAAGGCATGACGAATTCTCTCGAGCTCTTGCAACTTATGATCAATCAAGCTGAGCTTAGCCGTGGTGATCGCTTTGACTTCCGCACAACTATGTTCGGTCACCTCTAAACGGATATCGAGCAATTCCTTGATATCATCCAAACTCAGCCCTACTGCCTTGGCTTTTAAAATAAACAAGACCTGATGCTGGTTATCATCATTATACAAACGATATCCTGACTCACTCCGCCCTGCCGGCACCATCAAACCGTGCTTTTCGTAGAACCTCAGAGTGTCGGTCGACACATCGCAACGTTTTGCTAATTCACCAATCTGAAACATGATTTACCTCGATTGTCGTTCAATGACATTTTTCACTTGAAAAATTGCGTAATTGCGATTATTTTCGCATGCCAAACGATTGCGCGAGATCTTTACTAGGAAATTAGTTAGAATACGCGCATAAAAAAATTCCGGATTGAAGGTGTTTACCAAAACAAAGTGACCCAACCCAATGGGCTATCACTGAGCCGTTTTGGCAAATATCTTTCATCATAAACTCCATGAATTTGAGGAAAAGGGAAGTATGAAGAACGCTCGTCCAATCCGTCGTGCACTCATTAGCGTATCAGATAAAACTGGTATTGTTGAGTTTGCTCAAGCGCTAGTAGAGCGCGGTGTTGATATCCTGTCGACAGGTGGTACCGCCCGTCTACTTAGCGAAAAAGGCATTGCCGTTACCGAAGTCTCTGACTATACCGGTTTTCCAGAAATGATGGATGGCCGAGTGAAAACCCTTCATCCAAAAGTTCATGGGGGCATCTTAGGCCGTCGTGAACAAGACGATTCTGTCATGGACCAACATGATATCCGCCCTATCGATATGGTGGTTGTCAACCTTTATCCCTTCGCAGAAACCGTGGCTAAAGCAGGCTGCACACTCGAAGATGCGGTTGAAAACATCGACATCGGCGGACCGACTATGGTGCGTTCTGCCGCGAAAAACCACAAAGATGTAACTATTGTCGTCAATGCTGATGATTATTCCCGTGTCATCGAAGAAATGGACGCGCACGAAACATCACTGACGCTAGAGACTCGTTTTGATCTGGCGATCGCCGCGTTTGAACATACCGCAGCTTACGACGGTATGATTGCCAACTACTTCGGCACGATGGTGCCATCGTATGGTGACAATAAAGAAGGTGATGAAGCCTCGACTTTCCCGCGCACTTTCAATATGCAGTTCGAGAAAAAACAAGACATGCGCTACGGTGAAAATAGCCACCAATCTGCCGCATTTTATGTAGAAAGCCAGCCTGAAGAAGCCTCTGTCGCGACTGCGCAGCAAATTCAAGGTAAGGCCCTGTCTTATAACAACATTGCAGATACCGACGCTGCGCTAGAGTGTGTCAAAGAATTTACCGACCCAGCCTGCGTCATCGTGAAGCACGCGAACCCATGTGGTGTGGCGATTGCCGAGAATATCCTTGCAGCGTACGACCGTGCATTTAAGACCGATCCTACCTCATCATTTGGCGGTATTATCGCGTTTAACCGCGAACTGGATGCTGGAACAGCCAAAGCGATTGTCGATCGTCAATTCGTTGAAGTCATCATTGCACCTAGTATTTCAGCTGACGCTGTCGCTATCGTGGCTGCGAAGAAAAATGTCCGTCTGCTTGAATGTGGTCAATGGACCACTAAAACCACTGGGCGCGAAGTAAAACGTGTGAACGGTGGTCTTTTAGTCCAAGACCGTGACCAAGGTATGGTCGCTTTAGATGATCTGAAAGTCGTGACCAAGCGTCAACCAAGCGAACAAGAAATGAGCGATGCGCTATTTTGCTGGAAAGTCGCTAAATTCGTGAAATCGAATGCCATTGTCTATGCAAAAGACCATTCGACTATCGGAGTCGGTGCCGGCCAAATGAGCCGTGTATACTCAGCCAAAATTGCTGGCATTAAAGCCGCTGATGAAGGGTTAGAAGTTGCAGGTAGTGTCATGGCATCGGATGCTTTCTTCCCATTCCGTGACGGCATTGATGCCGCAGCGGAAGCGGGCATTAAATGTGTGATTCAACCGGGCGGGTCCATTCGTGATCAAGAGGTGATCGAAGCCGCTGACGAGCACGGCATGTCGATGATTTTCACCGGTATGCGCCACTTCCGTCATTAATCGTTGAGTGGTTACTCTCAGGTGAGATCACCTGAGAGTAATACTGCTCAAATAAGTATAAATAAAATAGCTACAAGTCCTCACTGCACAAGGATTGAAAGATGAATGTATTGATAATTGGCTCCGGCGGCCGTGAGCACGCTTTAGGATGGAAAGTTGCCCAAAATCCAGCGGTCGAGACCGTTTATATCGCCCCTGGTAATGCCGGGACGGCACTCGAGCCAAAACTTCAAAACGTCAATATCGCGGTTGATGACATTGATGGCCTCGTCGCGTTTGCGAAAGAGCACTCACTGGCCATGACCATCGTTGGCCCAGAAGGTCCTTTAGTGATTGGTGTTGTGGATGCTTTCCAAGCGGCCGAGCTGCCTATTTTTGGTCCAACGCAAGCCGCGGCTCAACTAGAAGGTTCCAAAGCGTTCACCAAAGACTTTCTGGAACGCCACCACATCCCAACAGCGGCTTACGCCAACTTTACCGAGATTGAACCAGCACTGGCCTACGTCCGTGAACAAGGTGCACCGATTGTGGTTAAAGCGGATGGTTTAGCCGCCGGTAAAGGTGTGATTGTCGCGATGACGCTGCAAGAAGCGGAAGATGCCATCAAAGATATGCTTGCCGGTAATGCTTTTGGTGATGCGGGTAGCCGCGTGGTGATTGAAGAATTCTTGCAAGGCGAAGAAGCCAGCTTCATTGTCATGGTGGATGGTAAAAATGTCTTACCAATGGCCACCAGCCAAGATCACAAACGCGTCGGTAATAACGATACGGGTTTAAATACGGGTGGTATGGGGGCGTATTCTCCGGCACCGGTAGTCACCAGCGACATTTACGCGCGAATCATGGACGAAGTGATTTATCCAACGGTAGAAGGCATGGCAGCGGAAGGTCACCCTTACACTGGCTTTCTTTATGCCGGTCTGATGATTGATGAGTCAGGCACTCCGAAGGTGATTGAGTACAACTGCCGCTTTGGCGATCCAGAAACTCAACCTATCATGATGCGCATGCAGTCTGATCTCTTAGAACTGTGCCAAGCAGCGATTGCTGGCGAGCTTGACCAAGTCGAATCTCGCTGGGATGAGCGTGCCGCGGTGGGTATTGTGCTAGCTGCCGGTGGATACCCTGGAAGTTATCAAAAAGGTGATGTGATTACCCTGCCAAATAACGATGCCTCGGAGCAGAAAATTTTCCATGCAGGAACGCAGACCAATCACGATGGTCAAGTGGTGACCAACGGTGGCCGCGTTCTATGCGCAACGGCTCTAGGCAATAGCGTGCAAGCCGCGCAGCAACAGGCGTACACTTTAGCCAAACAAGTGTCATGGACGGGAATGTTTTACCGTACTGACATCGGTTTTCGCGCGATTGCTCGTGAGCAAAAATAAACTCCCGCGCATTATTATTACTTCATAATAAAAATCGCTTCACAACAATTGATAACAAAAAGGGGCGCGACCAATGGTCGCGCCCCTTTTATGACCTGAAAATGGCAACGTCAGTCCGATGAGTGCATCGGCGTCACACATTCATGATTGTTATCTTCAAACATCAGCATCGTATCCATACGAACGGCATCTTGCGATTGCTTACCGACAAACGCGATATAACTATCGGTAGAGGCCAAACGTTCAATCACCGCTGCTGGCACCGTGTGATTATAGGTCAGCGTCGGATAGGTGTGTCCATCACAGCTTGCAAAGCTTTGTCCGTTCCAGTACCCCTGAACTAAACCTAGCCCTTGCTTGTGATCGTTGGTAGTGACTTTTAAAACATGACGGGCTTGCTGCCGGTATTGCTCAATTTGCTTTTGCGATAAAGGGAAGACCTTCCCATCGACTCGATAACGCTGATAAATCGCATCACCATGAGTATCAAAGCGCAGTAATGTTTCGAAAGGAACCACTTCACCCTGTTGTATATATTCGCCTTGCCGCGAGACTTCTCTCACAACATCATCAGTCCATTGATAGCTCGTTTGATAATGTTCACCGTTTTCGGCGGTGACATAATCGGCGGCATGATTAACGACTTTGTTACTTTGTGTCACCCAAAATAAATGCGTTTCATGACCAACACGCTCTCCTCCAGTGTGTGTCTGCTGCGAGTGCGATGCATTAGAATCACTAAAGCTGCTGCACCCAGTAAGGCACGCCAACGCGACACTGCAAATCAGGGGAAAACGATAATTTTTCATATGATTAACTAAGTAGGAAGAATGACGCCGAGAGCCTCGGCGTCATCAAGACCGATTTATTTCACAGAGTCTTTTAACGCTTTACCAGCAACGAAGGCAGGAACGTTCGCTGCTGCAATTTGGATTTCATCACCCGTTTTAGGGTTACGGCCTGTACGAGCAGCACGATGATTAACTTTGAATGTACCGAAGCCGATAAGTTGAACTTGATCACCTTCTTTTAGTGCGCCTTCAACTGCGCCAAGAGTTGCTTCAAGAGAGGCTTTCGCTTGTGCTTTTGTTAGGTCTGCTTTTTCTGCGATAAAATCGATCAATTGGGTCTTATTCATTAGGTTTCCCTTCTTTATGGGTTATCGAGTTAGGATCACTCTAAAACATAAATAGCCCGTATGGCAAAGGTTTGTCGACTAAGATCGGTGACTCTGACGCACTTTTGACCATAATATGAGTGGGATCTCACAAATTGTTAATCCTTAACCGTTTTTATTGATTAATTTTGACGCAATAAATGTTAGAGAAAACGCATCGACCCGCAGTTCAAGCCAATCATGGCCTGTGATTTCGCACTGCAACACCGTTGATAAACATGACAATGGAATGACAATATGCCTCTTATTTCTGAGCCAGAAATAAGACAAAAACCGTCATGCTATCGTGCGTATAAGGAAAGCGGCAGGAGCACACATCACACTAAAAACGCATCCCCTCTAAAAAAGGAGGGAATGCTTAGCTCGGTATCATTATAAGCTCATACCAATATTACTCACGCCTTCATCTCTCAGCTCTTGGCGTAAATCTTTAATCAGATCGATATCGCGCTCTTTGGCATCTTTTAAAGGGCGGAAAATGGCCCACTGCACATCCCACTCAGCACACACTGTCTCATTCTGCTTTTGGTTATCATTCGTGATGACGTCAGAACCTTGCGCTTCTTCTAGTTGCACAACCGTACGCAGTGACACTTGGCTAACATCCATGACGGCATCCAACAGCCCATCACGATCCAATAAACCATGCAGTAAGCCCGCTAAACCTTCACAGGCATCAATCGCAGGATACACCGCATAAAAATCATATTCTTGAGAATCAGGAATAATATCTTCCAATTTCTCTAGTTGGCGCTCAAAGTTGATTTTGGCATTTTTAACCGTCAGCAACTCCCAAACACTGTCTAAAATCTCGCGAAATACACGAGAACCATCAAAATCAGTGTGATGACAAAAAACGGCATAGTTTGGATACATGCGTTCACATAAGCTCGCCATAAAGGTAATCTGTTGCCAAGGGTCGAACTTCTCAAGGCGAAGCTGCAAAGGGTTTTGTAGCATAATCACTCAACTAATAATCAAAAATAGACTGCGGCAGTTTACTGGATAACCAGTAGGGAAAAAAGCAATAAACCGACCATTTGCTCTCGGAATCGTGTTTTCTTGCTGCTCTCTCATTTCTACGGAGATTTTATGTCTGAACTCATCCCCACTTTTCAAGAAACGCTCAGTGAGCTCTTAGCGAGAATTACGCAATGCACAATCTGCGCCGCGTCTTTACCGCTTGGGCCTCGCCCGGTCATTCAAGCTCACCAAAATGCACGTGTTTTGATCGTCGGACAAGCTCCTGGTCTCAAGGTACATGAAAGTGGTATTCCGTGGGACGATGCCAGTGGCGATCGCCTAAGACAATGGATGGGGATCGACAAAGACACCTTTTATAATCCAGAACTTATCGCGATTCTCCCCATGGGGTTTTGTTATCCTGGCCGTGGTAAAAGTGGGGATTTACCACCACGTAAAGAATGTGCGCCGCAGTGGCATCAAGCTCTGCTCGACCATATGCCAAACCTCAACACCCTCTTATTGGTGGGGCAGTACGCACAAAAAGCTTACTTGCCGACGCCCCATCCAAAAACATTGACCGAGACCGTCAAGCAATGGCAGACATGGGCGCCAAACATTATTCCCCTACCTCA
Organism: Vibrio sp.; assembly: GCA_052087065.1. Taxonomy (GTDB): domain Bacteria; phylum Pseudomonadota; class Gammaproteobacteria; order Enterobacterales; family Vibrionaceae; genus Vibrio. The sequence goes on from JBQGON010000026.1 coordinate 30,685, forward strand.
CCCTTCACCACGCAATAATATTTGGCTCAAGAAAAATCCTTGGTTCACCGAAGAGTTAGTGCCTTTTTTATCGCAAACTATTGCGACCAGTCTCGAAGCTTGTTGACTGGGTCGCATGGCAACTAACCGTTGTCACCGCAGCACTCACAGACATTCTCTCTATAAATGTGAGAAACACTTGATTACGCGATCATTCAGGGTTAAAACTATATCTCTTGCTACGCTTATACATAATATAACAAGAAGCACAGCACGCAGGCCGCAAGCGTCTCGCGTAGTTATCGTCTATTCCTTATAAAGCTTGGTAACTCTCAGCTCTCTTTACAGACTTAACACAATATGAACACCCGTCATGTAAAGTATTCAGTATGGGTTTGACGTGGTCAACTAAATTCAGTCACCCTAGTTAAGAAACCATATCTAATGTTT
>JBQGON010000027.1:0-31112 GCA_052087065.1 Vibrio sp.
CGGCATAGCCTTCCAATCGCTCACCGATCATGAAAAGGAAAATGACCATCGCCGCTTCTGCGGTCGCGCCTAAATACAGCGCTCCTAGCGCTGCAACTGACATTAGGGTCTCTATCGCAAATGGTGTTCCAGATTTGGCTAAACGCCATGCACTTGCCGCGATAGGGGCAAGTCCAACCAAACACACTAACGTATATAGCCATTGGCTGATGGTTGAATTCCACATACCAGCCAGTGCAGCAACCGCGATTCCTAGCCCGAGGCCGATAATCCGTTGTGTGTCGCTATCGAGATACCATGGAGTGGCATTGTCGCCTTGAGCCGAGGCGTGGGAAGGCGCTTGTAAACGAAATCCACTGGCACGTACCGCTGCTTCAATCTTTTGTTCAGTCTCGGAGTGATCAAAATCTACAATCAATTTTTCTGTGCTGAAGACAACTTTAACCGCTTGAGTATCGGTGATTTTTTTAACAGCAGTTTCTACTTTGCGCGCGCAGGATGGACAATCCATACCAAGAATGTTCCAGCGCTGCTGATATTGTCCGGATCGCCGCTCGGGGTCGTCATCGTCATCCGGCGAATCACTGCTACTGCAGCATGACGCCGCTGGTGAGTGGTTATGACCCGCATGATGCTCATCTGCGTGCGCGTCTTTATGTGAGGCACCACAACACGATGAATGTTGGTGAGCAGGTTGTTTCGCTGTTTTACTAGAACAGCAATCTTTATGTTGAGTACACATCATCCATTCTCTTTACCCGTGAATAATGTGGCCAGTATATACGTTGGAGCCTAGTCCAAGGTCAAGCCTATTTTTATAGATTTGGACAATAAAAAAGAGCGCATTTGCGCTCTTTTTATTAGTGGTCTTGCTCTTGCCATCTTTGTGCGGCAAGCACATCCGACTCACGAGAGTCTAACCACCTTGTTGCTGTATTCGTGCGCTCTTTTTTCCAAAATGGTGCTTGAGTTTTTAGATAATCCATCATGAAATCACAGGCCGAAAATGCCGCCTGACGATGAGCACTCGCCACCGCCACCAAGACAATTTGTTCGCCCAAGGACAAATCACCAATACGATGAATAATGGTGACACCCAGTAAGGGCCAACGCTGCTCTGCCTCGTCGACTATCGCGTGTAAGGATTTTTCTGTCATCCCTGGGTAATGCTCCAAACTCAAACCAATCACATCATCGTTTAGGTTCATATCGCGAACTTTACCAACAAAGGTGACGACCGCCCCAATGCTTGTGCCTGCAGATAGCTGTTCATATTCATCCGACAAGACAAAATCATCCGCTTGAACGGCAATTTTTCTGAGCATACTAGCCCCCGGTCACTGGAGGGAAAAAGGCCACTTCGTCACCCTCATTAATCGCGGTATTCAAAGGGACAATCGCCTGATTCAACGCGGCCAAAAGCTTACCGCTTTCTAAAGCAAGCGCCCATTTATCCCCTTGCGTCACCAAATGCTGACGTAATGATTCAATATCTGCAAACTCGGCCGGAAGCGTCATGCTATCGCAGCCCACTAACTCACGTGTCTGCGCAAAAAATAGAACGGTAATCATTCCACCACCTTAAAATGACCAGATTTACCACCCGTTTTTTCAAGCAGGCGTACCGATTCAATGACCATGTCTTTTTGTACGGCTTTACACATATCATAAATCGTCAATGCCGCGACAGACGCCGCTGTCAACGCTTCCATTTCAACGCCAGTTTTGCCTGCCAGTTTACATACAGACTCAATACGTACTTGATGAGACGCTTCACACGCTTCGATCTGTACTTCAACCTTAGAGAGTAACAGTGGATGACACAGTGGAATCAGTTCCCACGTGCGTTTAGCAGCTTGAATGCCCGCAATACGAGCCGTCGCAAACACATCACCTTTATGATGCTGACCAGACACAATCATGTGCAAGGTGTTCGGCGCCATTGTCACCCATGCTTCAGCTCTTGCTTCACGCACAGTATCTTGCTTCTGTGATACGTCCACCATATTAGCTTCGCCCGCATCATTAATATGCGTCAATTCAGACATGACTACTCTCGCTTACAAATGAGGCATAAAGTTACATGGGCGATTGGTCGAATCTAACTGGTCACGGAGAATTTTTGTCCATGCAGTACGACACGCTCCCGTAGAACCTGGCATAGCAAAAACAACCGTATGATTCGCAAAACCGGCTAAAGCACGTGATTGAATGGTTGATGTGCCAATCTCTTCATAAGAAACCATGCGAAATAGCTCACCAAATCCTTCGACTTCTTTATCAAACAACGGTTTGATAGCTTCTGGTGTGCTATCACGAGACGTAAATCCAGTACCGCCAGTAATTAACACCACTTGCACATCTTCATCGGCGATCCACTGTGACACAATGGCGCGGATTAAATAGCGATCATCAATGGCAATTTTCTTTTCAGCTAAACGATGCCCCGCATCTTTTAATGACTCAACCAAGAATTGACCTGACGTATCATCTTCTTCAGTACGCGTATCGGATACGGTTAAAACGGCAATATTAGCGGCTTGAAACTCACTGATTCCATGACCCATAGTGTTCCCCTTTTTCATTCTTTAATTATCGATGGCAGTTGTATAACACAACTGTCTTTTTATTTATTGATCACCCAACGGTGATGCATCGATTCTCTGGCTATTCATCAAGATTACCCGCCAATCGACGCTAAATGTGGCGTCATACCCGTATGACCGTCATGCAAATAATGACTGACTGACTTACCTTGCAGGTGATCATGAATTCTTGCCACCAGCACTTCTTGCTGCTCATCTGATTGCAATAAGTCCCGCAATTCTACGCCCTCTTCACCAAATAGACACAAATGTAATTTACCCAAGGCCGATACTCTTAAGCGGTTGCAAGTCTGACAAAAATGTCGTTCATAAGGCATGATCAGTCCCACTTCCCCCAGATAATCAGGATGGGTAAATACTTTTGCGGGGCCATCGGTCAGCCCACGCGGCTTCATGCTCCATCCATTGGCAATCAGTGCATTCTGAATTTGCACGCCAGAGACATGATGGTTTGCAAACAAACTATCCATATCGCCCGTTTCCATCAACTCAATAAATCGCAGTTGAATCGCACGGTCTTTAATCCAAGCGAGAAAATCTGGCAACGCTTGGTGGTTGAGGTTTTTAAGCAATACTACGTTCACTTTAACCTGTTCGTAACCCGCAACAAACGCTTGATCAATCCCCTCCATGACTTGATGAAAGCGGTTTTGACCAGTAATTTGCTGAAACATACGCGGGTCTAGGCTATCAATACTGACATTAATGTTGCTCAAGCCAGCCGCTTTCCACTCATGAACTTGAGCGGCCATGCGATAACCATTCGTCGTCGTCGCGACTTTTTCAATTCCCGGCACGCTGGAGACCGTGGACACAATCTCTAGAAAGTCTTTGCGTAATGTTGGCTCTCCACCAGTAATACGGACTTTCGATGTCCCACAAGCCGCAAACGTTTTTACAATACGTTCGATCTCAGCAAGGGTCAGAAATGACGAATTTTTATTCCCTGTAGGGTAATAACCATCGGGTAAACAGTAGGTGCATTTAAAATTACATACATCAGTAACGGACAGGCGTAAATAATTAAACTTACGCCGAAAACTATCTTCGAATTGTTGCGCCATGAAACACCTTTCCAAACACGGGAGGCACCCTCATTTCTAATGATGCCCGCGTGGCGGTATTGCCACAGGATTACACACCCTATCCTGGGACGTAGGTGAGTAAACTCGGAGTTATGGCAACTGATTCACTTTCGATTACAGAAAGGATCAGCAGCATGGCGTTAAAATACTCAATATTGGCAGCAGTTTCTACCCTCGTAGAGAAAAAATTCCCTATTCAAATAAAACTTTCTATACTAGACACCACCCTTAAATCGTTGCTGCTACTGAGTAACGACCATTTAATTAAAAATAAGCATGTCATTACATAACACGCATAAAGTCGTCGCGATTGGTGGCGGACATGGATTAGGACGCGTACTCGCCGCGTTGAAAGAGTTCGGGAGCAATGCAACAGGAATTGTGACCACCACCGACAATGGCGGCTCAACAGGGCGTATTCGCCATTGCCAAGGTGGTATTGCGTGGGGCGACTTACGTAATTGCTTGAATCAGTTAATCACGGAGCCTTGCATCAGTTCGATGATGTTTGAATACCGCTTTAAAGGCTCAGGGGAACTAGATGGTCATAACCTTGGGAATTTGATGCTGACAGCACTAGGCAATCTGTCAGTAAGGCCACTAGAGGCCATCAACCTCATCCGTAACATGCTTGGTGTGCACGTGAATTTATTGCCCATGGCAGAACATCCTTGTGACTTAACCGCCTTATCTACGGCGGGTCAATGGGTCACGGGTGAAACCAACGTCGATGAAATGCAAGAACCACTACTGCGGCTCGATTTAGAACCTGAAGTGCCTGCAACCAAGGAAGCGACATTAGCCATTCAGCAAGCTGATACCATTATCTTAGGCCCGGGCAGCTTCTTAACCAGTGTCATGCCACCGCTGCTATTGCCTGAACTAGCGCATGCTATCGCTGCAAATAAAACGGCCAAGGTGATTTTTATTGAAAACCTTTGCCCCGAGTTTGGCCCTGCACGCTTAATGACTTTACAACAAAAATTAGAGTGGTGTGAGCGCGCATTGAAAGCGCGCCCTATTGATGTGGTAATGGGTGAGCAACCACACCCTGAACTTGAAGAGCGCTGGCACGGTGTAACGCGTGAACTTGCGTCATTAAATCGACGTTGGCGTCATGATCGCATCAAACTACAGAGCGCTATTGAAGAACAAATGAGTAAGTAAAAAGACGCCATTGCCCCAAGGCAATGGCGTTTGATAATTGCACGCGAATAATTAAGCACCCGACGAAGGTTGAAGTCGCTCGTATCGCTCTCTTGTATCTTTTAATAACTGGATTAAATGGTCATATTCTGCCATTACATCCATATCCAGTCCGAGCTTAACCATACTATCGATCTCAATCGCCTTCGCACATAATTTGTCGGCCCCGAAGCTGGCAGCACTACTTTTAAGGGCATGGCTTACTTCTTTCAAATACTCACTATCCGCCTGAGTATGCGCGCGTAGATTCTCTTCATAATCAGTCAGTTCACTTAAGAATATCCCCAACAGTACGGGCACGTTATCTTGCCCGATTTCACTGGCAAGCGTATCAATCTTATTTTTATTCAATAGGTCCATACAGACTAACTTTCCTTTTCTTTAATTTTCTGACTGTTCCACGTTTGTAATTTACGGTACAACGTTGACGGACTAACATCGAGATAGCCTGCCGCTTGTGGAATGTTGCCTTCACACGCTTCAATCGCATTTTCTATGGCTAGTTTTTCGGTTAACCACAATGGACGAATATCTCTCACCGACAGGGGAAATTCCGAGGCTTTATGTCGTTCATTGATGATTTGTGGTTCAACAGGTTGATTCAGTGGTGGTGGCAACATGGTCAACAAAATTTCACGGCCTTCATTTAACACCACGACGTTACGCAATACGTTCTGAAGCTGACGGACATTGCCCGGCCATTCATAATGTTTAAATCGCTCAACCACATCAGCCGACATTCTGACAAAGCCTTTGCCTTCTTCTTTCGACATAAAACCTAATAAAGAATAGGCAATTTCAATCACATCTTCCCCGCGCTCTCGCAGCGGTGGTAAATGCAGAGGAATTACGTATAAACGATAATATAAGTCTTCGCGAAAGCGCCCTTCTTGCACTTCTTTCCAAGGGTCCCGGTTGGTCGCACACACAAAGCGTACATCGACACTTTTCATCTTCGAAGAGCCGACTTTTTGGAATGTGCCGGTCTGAATAAACCGTAATAGCTTGGTTTGTAGATCCAAATCCATTTCGCACAGCTCATCCAAAAATAACGTTCCACCATCGGCGAGCTCTGCGGCCCCTTGGCGATCCGTTGCGGCGCCAGTAAATGCTCCTTTGACGTGACCAAACAGTTCACTCTCAATCAGATCCTTGGGGATGGCGGCACAGTTAATCGCAATAAATGGCTTATCCACTCGTTTACTCGCCGCATGGATGGCTTCCGCGCACACTTCTTTCCCAGTGCCACTTTCGCCAGTGATAAAAATACTGGCTTTACTACTCGCGGCAGAGTCGATGGTACGATACACCGCTTGCATCGTATGACTACTACCAATAAATCCTTGATAATTTTGATTATCAGGATCAAGCGTATCATCTTTTAACTTACTCGCTTTGCGCATAGCATTGTTAACAGTGACGCGCAGACGATCAGCCTCACAAGGTTTCAATAGAAAATCTTGCGCGCCATGACGCATTGCATCAACGGCAGTATCAATCGAACCATGAGCGGTCATAAAGACGATAGGAACATGCGGATGTTTGCTTTTGACGGCATATAACACATCCATCCCCGTCATATCCGGCAGACGTAAATCGAGTAAAATCAGGTCCGGCTCTCGCTCTGCGATGGAACGAATCGCATCTTGACCAGTACCGACAAGCGTAATATCAATATTTAAGGGCGTCAGATACGATCGGTACAGTGCTGCCACTGACGCAGTATCTTCCACCATCAACAGATATTTTGAATGTTGAGGGGGATATTCTAATTTCATAACCTAGCCGTAATATTTTTGCATTTTGCGCAAGATCATCGCACTCATCATTGCATTTTGCAAATTTCAATCTTATTTTTGATTATATTCACTACAACATCCACCATTCATTAGGGTTTTTATCATTGGCATAATATATGCTTATTATGTAAATAACCCGCAAGGGTTACCTAGCCAACTGACGTTGTTAGTGAATTCTATGTTCACAATATTATAGCCAATAGAGTCTTTCTATTGGCTCTTTTTTATGTGCTTTAACTAAACCTAACTGTTCACAATAAATTGCTGCCTTAACGTTTCAAGCTTGTCACGTAACTTGGCCGCAGCTTCAAACTCTAAGTTTTGCGCATGCTGATACATGGTCGCTTCCAGTTTTTGCATCTCTTTCTCAAGCTCTTGTGGTGTCAGCGAATCATAATCACCCGATTTTTCAGCCACTTTATTAAGCGGGACCGCTTTGGGTTTAGGTACTTTACTGGCTTTAGTTGCCTCACCCAGCTCCATAATATCATTGATATTGGTTTTCAAAGCCTGAGGAGTAACACCAAGATCTTCGTTATGCAGATGCTGCTTTTCACGACGCCGATTGGTCTCATCAATCGCTAACTTCATTGAGCGTGTAATGCGATCTCCGTAAAGAATCGCTTTGCCTTTCACATTACGCGCAGCACGCCCAATGGTTTGAATTAACGACCGCTCCGAACGCAAAAAGCCTTCTTTATCCGCATCGAGTATGGCAACTAACGACACTTCCGGCATATCCAAGCCTTCTCGTAATAAGTTAATGCCCACCAAGGCATCAAACTTACCAAGTCTTAAATCACGAATAATTTCAACACGTTCAACCGTATCAATATCCGAATGTAAGTACCTTACTTTGATGTCATGTTCGTATAAGTACTCGGTTAGATCCTCGGCCATGCGTTTGGTCAACGTCGTCACCAGAACGCGTTCACCCACGGCCGATCGTAAACGGATTTCAGAGAGTAAATCATCGACTTGTGTCGCGACAGGCCGCACTTCAATTTCCGGATCTAATAAACCCGTTGGTCGCACGACTTGTTCAACGACATCGCCACCCGATTTATCTAATTCATATTGACTAGGTGTCGCTGAAACAAAAATCGTTTGTGGTGCTAACGATTCAAACTCATCAAATTTAAGTGGGCGGTTATCCAACGCAGAAGGTAACCGGAAGCCGTATTCTACTAAGGTCTCTTTACGTGAACGGTCACCTTTATACATTGCGCCAATTTGCGGCACCGTCACGTGTGATTCATCTATCACCAATAACCCATCATGAGGAAGATAATCAAACAACGTTGGTGGCGGCTCACCTTCATTACGCCCACTTAAATAACGAGAATAGTTTTCGATCCCCGAACAAAACCCAAGCTCGTTCATCATTTCAATATCAAACTGGGTGCGCTGGGTGATGCGCTGCTCTTCTAGCAGCTTATTGTTATCGCGAAGATGTTGCTGACGCAATTGCAGTTCTTGCTTAATATGATCAATCGCATCCAAGATTTTATCTCGGGGTGTGACATAGTGAGTTTTCGGATACACCGTAAAACGGGCTAAGTCGCGCTGCTTAATCGCTCCCGTCAGTGGGTCAAACAAGCTAATTTTTTCAATTTCATCGTCGAACATCTCAACACGAACCGCTTCTTGCTCCGATTCAGCAGGAAAGATATCAATAACTTCACCACGCACCCGGAATTGACCACGTTCGAATGTCATCTCATTACGGGTATATTGTAATTCGGCTAAACGACGCAGCATATCACGCTGATTGACCGTATCACCGCGACGTAAGTGCAACATCATTTTCAAATAAGAGTCTGGGTCCCCCAAACCATAGATCGCCGACACAGACGCGACAATAATGGCATCTTTACGCTCTAATAGCGCTTTGGTCGCAGAGAGACGCATTTGTTCAATATGCGCATTCACAGAGGCGTCTTTTTCAATAAAAGTATCGGTGGTAGGCACATACGCTTCAGGTTGATAGTAATCATAATAAGACACAAAATACTCAACGGCATTGTTCGGGAAAAAATTCTTCATTTCACCATACAATTGAGCCGCTAATGTTTTGTTCGGCGCCAACAAAATCGTCGGTCTATGTGCCTTTGCAATTACATTCGCCAAGGTGAACGTTTTACCAGAACCGGTCACACCTAATAGGGTTTGATGGGCTAACCCCGCATCAACCCCTTCCAACAGCGATGCGATGGCTTCAGGTTGATCTCCTGCGGGTTGGTAGTGTGACACTAGTTCAAACGCTTTACTCATAAATCCCCTAAATCGTCCTACTCAATACTGATGGCCTATTTTGGCTGCGGAGGTTCTCTAATAGCAAGCAATTCTGTAAAGAATTATCTGTTGTTTCTCTGCAAATAACGATACGAGAATCCACCGTAGAAAAGCATATTTTATTTATCATCATGAATTTTACTTTTTTAGGCTGAGTACTATAGATCCCCTTCAAGATGTCTGATATTATCCTCGACCCCGCAGTTGTAGCCCTCCAAAAACAGAAAAAATAATCCACGGCTTGTCCCCATTTTTCCTAAAAACCTTACAAAACCAGAGTGATTAACACGCGTAACTTCGTGTATAAAAAGATGTGATTGAATTAAAAATGTTTATAATTAACAATAAGTTAAATTAAATTTATTGTTTTACTAAATTTGCTCCACTTTTACTACTGTGAATAAAAAAATAATAACCCCAAGGTAATTCACACACTTATCCACAAAAATAGTGGATAAGTAAACACAGCCTAGAACTGGTAAGGGCTACAGAAATGTAAAGAAAAAAATGATAATTTTTTATTGTTTTTACGCGGTAAAAAAGTTGACAGAAAAAATCTCAATCGCTAGTATACGCCCCACATCAAGCAATTCCCCCTTAGTTCAGTTGGTAGAACGGCGGACTGTTAATCCGTATGTCGCAGGTTCGAGTCCCGCAGGGGGAGCCAAATTTAAAAAAAAGACGTCCTAGGACGTCTTTTTTTGTATCTAAATCTCGCTATTTCAAGGGATTGCATTCTCTTCCCGTCTTTTCCTGACTCCTTCTCGCTTAGAAGTTTAGGTACACAAATAGGTACATTGCCCGTATGTACCTATCTACGGTGTACCAATTATGGCAAGAACAACTAAATCTTTAACAGATCAACAAATCTCTAACGCTAAACCACAAAATAAAAATGCACGATCTTTGATGGTAACGGCCTTCGTCTACGTGTAAAACCAACCGGTACAAAGACGTGGCTATTCAACTATACACGTCCACATAACGGTAAACGCGCTAACATAACGTTTGGCAGTTCACTAGCCTTTACCTAGCAAATGCACGAAAGAAGACCCTAGGCGCGATAGAAACGCTGCAAGCGGGTATTGCTCCTCAAGTCAAACTCAAGAACCAAAAAACGATAGAGCAACAGCGCTTACTATCCACATTAGCTGAAGTTACAAATAGTCGGTTAACGGTAAAGACCGCAAGCATCAGTGAAAAAACAAAGGTGAACCTTCAGCCGCTTCAGGCTAAAGGGCACTTAGAAACACTGAAAAGAACCTGCCAATATGTGAACGAAATCATGAGCTTTTCTCAGAATAAGGGACTGATTGAATACAACCCGTTAATCACAATCAGTTCTGCGTTCTTGAAACCTACCGTCACCAATAATGAAATCAATCAGTGCCGATGAACTTCCTGAATTAATGATAACCCTAGTGCGGACCAGTATCATGTATACCACTCGATGTATGATTGAATGGCAACTACATACCATGACCCGCCCTATTGAGATAGCACAAGCTCGTTGGGATGAGATTGATTGGGATAAAAATCTATGGATTATTCTAGCGGATAGCATGAAGAAACTAAGGGATCAACTAGTACCTCTAACTCCGCAGACTTAAAATCTATTGAATGAGATGAAAAAATAAATGTTGGAAGCGAATACGTATTCGCGTCCTATAAAAACCCTATGAGGCCAAGTAATAGCCAAACAGCTAAAAACGTATGGGCTTTAAAGGCCGTATAGTCTCCATGGTCTAAGAGCTCTAGCTAGCACTAACTCACGTGGACAAAAACCAGATTCGAGGTATTTACAACCACCCCTTGCACCTTAATCGCATAGAGAAATGCTACATTGTTGGAGTAACTAATTCGAAGAGGCTTCTAAGGGATATCTATCAATCTGTACAGGACATAAATAAAATGGCTGATAAAAACACTGCTGGATAATTTTGCTTAACTAGAAGCTATTGCCACAATAGCATCACACTCGTTGTAACTCGTTTTTGGACAGACATGGCTCAGAATCCCTGCGCCAAGCCGAAGGTTTCGAATAAGTTTAAATTGGGCTAAGGAAGTGATACATCTAAGACAAATACATCTATCAGCCCTTTGATCTCTGGCGGTAACCTTTCTTCAATACTTAATTTGAGATCCTGTGCACAAGTAATTCCAATATTTTTACGCCCAGCAATAGCTTCATTAGCACCAAACCATATGACAAGATATATACCCTGCTGTTCTGCATCAGGGTGAATTGAATAGCGTTGATACAACTGAGCGGAAGCTGCTGTATACAAATCCTTGTGCCATTGCCCTTTAGCTTCAATTACGAGTAGTCGTCTTTTACCTTCAATCATTTTCGCTGCTGTTATATCAATTCTATTTTGATTTTTAGTCTGATATTCAGACGAAATAGCAATACTTTGGGGGTAAAGTACTAAGTTCAGACGTTCGGCAATTATCTCAACGCAGCTAACTTCATTTCGGTGTATAACTTTCCCGGTATCATCTTTCGTATAATATCGCGTAGCAGCATTGAATTCCCCTCCATCTATATCCTTCTGATAGTCTTCTAATTTTTGAAGAACAAGTTGTCGTAATCCTTCCACTGTAACAACAACGTTATTGTCCAATAAATCCACAATTTTTTCTGGAGTAGGTGGCTCGAAATCTCTCAGTGACTTTTTCCGCAGTTGCTCAGCTTTTATGCTTTTCAACTCTTTCTGAATATCACTAAAAATGTGATCTTGAATAAGGCGATTAAGGACGGGAATTGCGTCATCAGGGAAATCGCTGCTTATTGACCAAATAATGTCAGTAAGAAAACGATATGCAACTTCTCCTTTTGGACTTTCAGTTCCCCAACTGCTAGGGAGGTGAACCTTCGGCCATTGATGGAAGAAAGCTACTAAAATTGATTCTATCTTAGTGGATGTCAGATTTGGCCAGTAAGAAGAACTATCTCGATTCATTCTACTTGAGTGCCCCTCAAACAAAAGTAGTGAGTCTCTATCACTTTTTAGCCAATCGAAATATGGTTTCGCAACTTCTACGTCCAAAAAATAGAAAGCTCTAACGAACCAAAACTTACGTCTTTGTTTGATGTTTTCATCATCTGTCTGTTCAGGAGATTTAGATAAATAATCAGAACAGCGGGTCCGAATGATGTCATTAAGTACATTTCTGTCTCCAAACTGCGTTGCGAGATCGAACAGCGTATCAAGTGCGGAAAAACTTAACTCATCGAAACGTTCAAGCCATTCAATTGACAGCTTTGCACGCAAGGGAGTGAATATCTCATCATACTTCAACATATCTACTCTCGGATGAGAGCATTGAAAATTTGCCAACTGAGGTTCGACATAGGAACGAAGAAACTGCTCAATGGATTCATTATTAGGGAATAGTAAGCGATTAACTTCTGCTTTTAGAACGTCGTACTCGGTTTCATTAACCGCATCATAATGAACATTTAAGTTGGACTTTAGGGCAAGGAGCAATTCTGGCTTAACGCTGTTTAGACTTCCATGTTTTCGCATTATTTCAATGCAAGAAGCAAAAAGTATCGTTTCAACATATAACCCTTTGGAGGAGCATCGCAACTCGGCCAGTTTGCTCAAGTCAGGGACTTCTGGTTCTATGAATTCGTGGCAATTCCTGAGAGCGTTTTTCACAATTTCTTCATCGCCAAATTTCAGAACAATATCTTTTGGTTCTGTAAGCACGGCCTGAGCGAAATTAACCAACAAACTCCAATGACGACCAGTTTCGACAAGCTCTTTATTTTCTTTAATATATTGTTTATTTTCGGCATAAATAGCATTCCGTTTTTTTTCATCCCGCCTTAATTTTTTATTCCTCTTCCTCCCATTTGTCTTATACAACTCTCGTTCAATTTGCGAATTGGCTCTATTAACTTTTGCCCATAGACGCATAAACATCGGTTTTTCTAATGCCTGCTGTCTCATATCGCAGCGTAATTCGTTGGAGAAATTTCTGTTGAAGTAATGATTGTGAATAAAAGTTAACCATAATTCAGTATTATCTGTAATAAATGCAAGTTTTACTAAAAACCTCTCATCCTCTTGCTTAATATCTAGGCCAGAATGGGAGTGTACATCGCGCATATATTCAATGTTTTCTTTTATCTGAACATTGGAGGTCAGTTCAGAAAATATATAAGCTAAAATACCGTTCCGTAAATCCCTATTGCAATGCAATTCTTCAACAGAACGACTGTCTTTTTGCCCAATAGAGTTATGGAAGTTTAAATTTTCAACCCAGCCCCAAACACGCAGTGGGTCATAAGGCGGTAGTACCATATCAAAATAGTGGTCAAGCATATAACCGATAATCTTACTTATCCCGTTTCGACAATCACATTCATAGGATTTTAAACCACAGGTACAGGTAAGACCTCGAGTTAGTATATCTAACAGCTGCTCAACGTTTTCTTGATTTAATCTGAAGATTATAGACTTTATAAAATAACGAGATCCGATCACTCGTTCAAATCGAAGCTTATTGCTTGGATATAAATTTGCACAAGCCAAAAAGTACGTTTCAAGAAACGCTAACTCAAACATATTTAAATCAAGGAGCTCCATTCCTTTAGCGACTACCTCAAGTGATGCTGGACTGGCGTCAGATAGAAGCTTCGTTAAGTCTGATTCATACGCATAGGTGGTACAACCCAAAAGACATTTAATTGCATAAATGCGATTATCTTTGTCTTCTTGAGAATCCAAGAGGATCTGACGCAACTCATCAATAAGTGAGCGATTGGAGATTCAATCAATAGTTCAAGAATTAAATTACGTAGTTGTCCATCGCGTTGGCTGTTAAGCAGTGCTTTGATATCTACGATAATATCTTCTGTGAAAAAGCCTGCAACACTAAACCTACGCCAAAAATCGCTTCTCCTAAAATATGGATCCGCTTCCTCGATATCTCTTAGTTGCGATAAAAGTAATTGCTTAGATGAAGGTTCTAGTTGCGATGGATCTCCGTTTGCAAGGACTGCGTAAGGGTCAAGTTTAATTACAGCATATTGGACAGCCTTATTTCCCAGAGCAGCCATCCAGCCAAGTAGTCCACGAAGTTCATCTCTTACAGTAGAGTTAGGTGCAATAATTGTGAGACATTGGTGCAGTGTTAGTGCATCTGCTGGCTCTATTATTCGCTTTGTAAGGTAGGTAGCTGCACAATACTCAGCTACAATTTTGTGGACTGGACGGTGTTGGTCCGTACTATCTCCTAGCTTAAAAAGCCGAGTAGCAAGAACATTAAAAACTGACGGATCATTACCAGCAAGTGAGATAAGTAAAGGATATATTCGGTTTTCTTCCAATTCGCTGATGCTTATCCCCTCTGCACCTGATAATAGCAGTTTGGCAAATACCTCTGACGAAATATCGACTTTTTGATTCGCTGGAAGTGATGAGGCGTTTCTTGAGGACGTTGGACTTACTTCTCTAGCTAAACGTTCCACTGCAAGTTTGAAGATAGATTGTTTATCTGCAAAGATTCGTTCACTTTCAAGATAAGCGTCAGCAAACATTTTTAGAAACTGAGGGTTTGGTAGAAGCGCTTGCAGATCAAACCTACATA
The DNA here is from genome assembly GCA_052087065.1 of Vibrio sp. GTDB lineage: Bacteria > Pseudomonadota > Gammaproteobacteria > Enterobacterales > Vibrionaceae > Vibrio. Next base: position 14,593 of record JBQGON010000027.1, read on the forward strand.
CTTCTGAATAGAATCTAGTGAAGTCTTCTCCTTGTGCATGGTACTCAAAAATCGCACGTTGCTCAGAATCACCGAGCTCACAAAGCCTAACTACTAATGGTTCAATTTCCAAAAAATTTTTAACTTCATTTGTGGCAACTATATCCCACTCACTAGACCTACTAGAAATAACAACATGAGTTGGCTTTGATGCCGTTATACATGACAGAAGTTTATAAATGCCACTTTGGTCAAGTTTGGCCAGTTCATCAAAAGCATCAATGACAAGTGGTGTATTCTCGTACCGAGCACCTAAATGTACAAATTTGGTTGCAGTAACTGCATTCGTACTCAACTGTTGAGCCAAACTTCCAAGAAGTTCGGTTTTACCACCTCCAGGCTCAGCTAACACGACAATGCAAGTTGAAGTAGCTAAGAGCTCTACTTCCGAGAAAGTCTTGTTTTCACTTGAAAGTCTACGCTGTAAATATAGCTTCGAACACATAGGCAGCAGTCATTTCCCTGAGGCAGAAAGGTTAAGATTTACTCACAAAACTTAACAGAGTTTTGAGTCAATGTCTTTAAGTGAGATTCGTATAATCATACAGTTACAGGTAACTTACTTTAAAAAATTTAAAGAGTGCCGAGTAACTTTCCAACAATTTTTCAGAAATGATACTATCCAAACATCCCCATCAGTTGTACTGGTTGGTAAGGCCTGAGGCCCATAGATGCGTGAAAAATTATAGAGATACACACTTCTAGGCGACGTCGGTTAATAATAAGCATACCTATTCATATCACAGATCGATGGTGTTAGGCTCAGCTGAACCTTTTAAACATTAAAGATAAGGTATAAAGTTTCACACTGGAAACCGAATCGCTATAAGAGAAATAGTGAGCAATGTCATAAATAACCAGCTTCCTGATTAATTAAATAATTTTCAGTTTAGTTACTCTACAGTTGGACCAATATTCAAGGATGATAAAAATGATAGAAAAACTACTAAACGATGGCTGGGGCTATCACGATACTGAATCAGAAAAATTAGCTTCGGAACTTGAGTCAGTGAACCTTAGCGACATTCAAGACGAACAAGTTACACCGCTACTTACTCTTATCAACCATACCATCGGTGAACATTTGAACCAGTGGTCTCGCGCTCGTGAGCTGTCAGAGCATATTTTTAGTACCTTAGATGAAGATAGTAGAACCTCACATCAATGGGCTTTGATTGCCGTATTGCGCTACATGGACTTTGCTATGGAAGACGCACAAGCCGCTGAACTTGAAAGTGCTCTTAACATCGACGGTAATGCATTAGCGGCCTTCATAAAGGTCAAAATAATGTTAGCAAAGGCACTATTTGCTTCGAACCGTTTTGACGAAGGCTTTCCTATTTTCAAAAAGGTTACTTCTCTATATTCAACGCGAAAAGAGGGAGCGGGTTCTGAAAGAGTGGTCGCCATTTCATGTAACAATATCGCCAACGATTTACTTAATCTTGCAGAACGGACACCCATTCAAGATTCAATCATGATATTCGCAGGCGAACAGGCTTTGGAAGCTTGGAAAAAATGTGGCAATTGGGTGAATGAAGAAAGAGCGTTGTACTTGTTGCAATTAATTCAGAATGCTCTTGGAGACACAGAGAAGTCTCTTGGGTATGCAGATAATGCGTTAGAAATTATCAAAAACGAGGGGCCAGAGTCTGTTGATGAGGCGTTTATTCGTTTAGAAAAATCAAAATCTTATAAAGAAATTGGTGACTCTGATAATTGTGAACGAGAGTTGACCTTAGCTGACAACCTTGCTCAACAGTGGGATGACGCTAGTTTGCAAAGTTGGTACGAATCAGAAAAAAGTAAACTGAATGTGATATCGGCTTAACATCATTTAAGCGTAGCTATATTGAACAAAAAAATGGTGCCATGAACGAGGGATGATCTATTCACTCGTTTTAAAAAAACAACCCGCCATTAGTTCAATAGACCTCTCAAATTTTTCTTGGACACTTCAACTGCATATCAATACGTTAATGAGCCGACACAAGCCATAAAAATGCCGATGTCTAGCATTCCCCAAAAGTAAACAAGTCTCTTTGATTATGTTAATATAAAATCTATTTTTATTTGATGGAGATAAGTAATGGGCCACATTTTAGGTGACTCTTTCCCTTACGTTGCAGGCGCTTTTAAGATTATTGTAATGTGTATTGGTGGCTATTTTGCGATTAAGTGGCATTTTGAGGAAGATAGAAGAGTAAGAGAAGCCAAAGGCGAAGTATTTGATAAAGTAAGCTACATGAAGAAATTGGCGATAATCATCGCTTCTCTCATCTCTCTGATCCTGCTTGTCGTTCTCGTCGTTTATGCAACTAACTGGGTACTCTACTGATAAGCTTTGTTGATACGGTCAATGTTGAGCGAGTTCAACTGATGAACTTACACGATGAAGGGCTTATCTGATGAAATCAGTGGCGATTCAGATAATGCTGCAGTGATGGATTTTCTCGCTCAATACTATCCCGTATCTTTATATAAACGCTGAAGCTACCGCTTGCGACTAAACGTTGCTCGCTAAATCGGTCGCTTGTTGAGGATCTCGAAATCCATTTGTCGTCATCACGTCGCCATCTACCGAAATAACCACCGCCTCAATACCTGCAATTGAATTTAAGTAGCTGATCGATTGTGCCGCCGAGCGTAGAAACCCTGCGGTACTCCAAATCTCACCATCCACCGAACGTTTGGACACAATCGTAAGACTCGCGATATCGGTTGCCAGCGGCATACCGGTTTCCCCATCCAATAAATGATGGTAACGCTGCCCATTGGATTCAAAGAATCGTTCATTAATCCCCGAAGTGACCATCGACTTATCTTGCAGTGGCACGACCCGGATGACATCACCGCGCTTGGATAGTGGATTCTGAATCCCAACATTCCAAGCATTATTGATATTATTGGGTGAATGACCCAACGTGAGCACATTACCTCCCAAACTGATAAAGCCGCTCGTCACTCCCTGTTCAACCAGTTTTTGCTTTACTTGGTCAGCAAAATACCCTTTTGCAATCGCGCCTAAGTCTAGTTCCATTCCTGTTTGACGAAGAAACACCGACTGTTCTTGCTCATTAAGCACAATTTGAGAGGGGTCGACCAACGCCAGTTTTTCTTGAATGACCGCTTGCGAGGGCACTGTCGCAGCTTTAAACCCAATACGCCATGTTTTGACCAAAGGACCAATGGCAATATTGAAGGGAGTACTCATGTCTTCACTGTAAAATTTGCCCAGTTTGATAAGTTCAAACAGATCTGGGGCCACAATCACCGGCGAGATACCAGCATTTTGATTAATCGTCATCAACTCAGAATCGGCCTGGTTGGCGGTAAACCGAGTCGCGTAATCCTTTAATTGAATATAGGCCTGTTTTATGAGCTGCTCACCGTGTTGATGGTGAACCACCAAATCAATAAACGTCCCCATCATTTGAAATCTTGCGCTATAGCGATTCATCGTTATCTCTTCATTCGATATTGAATGCAGAGGGGAGCAATGCTCCCCTCTTTTTTACCAACTACTTGATTGAGTGTGCGCTACACAAGATCGGCGGCATTGGCACCGGCAATACGACCATAGGTGAAGATATCAATCAACGCATTGCCACCTAAGCGGTTACCCGCATGGATGCCACCTGTAACTTCACCAGCGGCATATAGGCCATGGATGACTTGGCCATCTGTACCGATAACACGCGCCTGAGTATCAATTTTCAAACCGCCCATGGTATGGTGAACCGACGGTTGACGTGGCGTCGCATAAAAAGGTGCCTGTGCAACTTTTAACCCAAACGCACTCTTATTAAACTCAGGATCGTTACCCTGCTCAACGTAATGATTGTATTGAGTAATGGTGCTCGATAACGTCTCTGCTGGCACACCAATTTTTTCCGCTAATTCCTCAATAGAATCGGCTTTGATAATGGTGCCTTCTTTGATTTCTCGCTCAATAGTTTCATCTGACGTATTAGCCGCAGTGTGACGAATATTCTCATCAGCAATCATATAAACGAGACCACCGTTATCGAAAAAGGCGCCCGATAACACATCTCGGCTACCACACTCATCCACAAAGCGTTTGCCCTGTTGGTTTACAAACACAAAGTTTTCAGGTGGCACAATCAAGCCCGTCAACAATGCGCCAGATTTTGGGTCGCCAATCGGCATCAATTGAACAAAGCCCATACCAACGAGTTCTGCACCCGCTTTTTCGCCAATTTCGATACCATCACCTACGAGTGCAGGCGAGTTTGTTGTTTTAATATCGTCCGCAATCTCTTTCCAATAGGTGTTGTATTTCTTAATCATCTGCGTATTGGCACCAAATCCACCAGACGCCATTACCACACCATTGTTCACGTGCAGAATCAGTTCTGTGCCATCAGCTTGCATTGCTTTTATCCCAACGACCTTACCGTCTTCAACCATAAGATCGGTCGCACGCGTGTCAGTGATGATACGACCATTCTGCTCTTGAATACGTTTTGATAGCTTATCAACAAACTCAACGCCTTTCTGACGTTTTGGTTTATGCGCTCGACGCCATAACGCGCCGACAGGGATTTCGACCACGCTGCGGTCAAAATCAATGCCTTTTTCAGTCAGCCAATCAACCGATTCCATTGAACGAGCCGTCAGTGTCTGTACCAAATCATATTGACCATAGATCGCTTGACCATTTAGGTCGGTGCGTTTGCCGCCTAGATACGTTTGGATACGGTGCAACTCCACGGAATCAAACAGGTACTGTTTACCTTCCTCGATATCTGTAAAATAGCCATCTAACTGAGATTTCAATGTTCTAAAATCTGCTACATATTCGTCTACAAACTCAGATTCAGGCGTATTAGCCAATCTCATTAATGTCTCTTTGTCACCTGGCAATGCAGCAAACTCACCTTGCCACTGTGGCTCAGCGGCATTAACCCAGCCCCCAGTACGAACAGTGTTACCACCAATAGCAGGGAACTTCTCAAGTAAAATAACCGACTTGCCTTTATCCATAGCAGTTAATGCGGCACTTAAGCCCGCACCGCCACCACCAACAACCACAATATCAACCGTCTCTTCGATGGTTTTGGTCGACCATTCTACCGCTTCTCTTGCCTTACAACGTAACGCTTCAGAATTACCACCGGCAAGGTCAACCGCATTCGCTACCCCATCAATCACCGCTTGGCTACTGACAGTGGCCCCTGAGATTACATCAATATTGAGTGTTTGACCGTCGAGAATCTGTTGAGGAATACGTTCAAATGCAGGGTTAGCAATGCCATCTGATTCTTTCGATGAATCCACCGTAATATCGAGGATCTTATCTTCAGAAAACGTCACTTTCACTGGTAAGTCATCGTTGTGGCCACGGCCAAACGCAGTATAATCACCAGCATTAAATTTGATCGGGATGTTCTGCAGCTCTTTAATTCGCTGGTGCTTAATCGCCTCAGCGGCACTATCGACAATCATGTAATCCATGATTTCCCACAATGGCGTCGGGATTTCCAACGCGGCTTGTTGCTCGATATCTGCAAACTCGGCACACGTTTCACCGTTAAGCGCTTTCTCTGCCCAAGTTTTCTCGACCAAGAAGCCCTTACCGACTGCAACGATGTCATAACCTTTTTCAATCGCTTTGTCCGCATCACTACGCTGCGCAATGCCACCGACACCAATAACCGGCACGCTGGCTAACGTGTCAGACTGAAGTTGACGGTACTTAGCAATAAGCGGCTCTAAATCTTCTGGCGTGACAATCGAATTCCGAGACCAGCTCCCCATTGAAAAATGTAAATAATCCAAACCACACTCGGCTAGCTGCTCCAGCAAATACATGGTTTCATCAAAACGGATACCCGGTTGTTCAATCTCTTCGGGAGAGAATCGGTAACCGATAATAAAATCGGATTTATCGTGAGCATTAACCACTTGTTTAGCTTTGGCGAGCACAGCGAGCGGGAAGGTGGTACGTTTCTTAATATCGCCGCCCCATTGATCGCTTCTGCGATTTGAGTGCGGAGAGAAAAACTGCTGAAGGAGGTAAGTGTTGGCACCGTGAATTTCGACCCCATCAAAACCAGCAAGAATCGCACGATTGACTGCGTTACCAAAGCGTTCGATCATATCTTCGATTTGCTCTTGGGTCATTTGTAATGGCGTTTCTGCATTATCACGCAACGCGGCTACTGGACTGGCTGAGATAGGCTGATGGCCACCGTTAAACTCTGGACTTGCCATACGGCCAGCATGATAAATCTGTAAAATTGCCTTAGAGCCTTTGGCTTGAATAGCTTCAGCGAGCTTACGTAAACCCGTTATCTTGCTATCCGTATCAATCCCCAACGCGCCAGGAAAAGCTCGGCCGTATTTTTCAACAAACGCACTTTCGACGATGACCGCCCCTGCATTACCCGAGCGAGCAGCGTAGTAAGTGATCATTTCGTCGGTAACACCACCATCAAAAAAAGCAGATTGAATCGTCATGGGCGCCATGACGATTCGATTATGCAATTTTCCACCGGATTGGAATACGATACCATCGGTTAACTGAGTCATAGGTTGTTCCTCTAATAGATTAATTCTCATGTTAAACGTGCCAGTCACTCAAATTTGAGTACGTATTTAGCCAGTTTGATATGAAAACTGAGACCCACTATAACCACATTAATATCATGGAAATGTATGTATGAGTAAAATGACTTATTTACATACACCTTATGACTCTGGCGCATAGCCTAGAACCGCTGACTTGATAGCGGTATTTAAACGAAATATCGAGGCACAACGAGTAGTTAACTAACAACCCAAAGGACTTCATCACGTTATTAGTTATGATTATTTTGCATAGTTCTATATGCTAAACTTTCATTTAATTCATAATAGTATCAGCGGTAGACTGCCAAAAATTTGTCACCATCCCATTTATGGAGAACGTTATGTTTGATGCTTTAATCCTCAATCAAGAAGAGAAAAGAACGATTGCTACGATTGAACAGCTGGATGAATCACATCTTCCAGAGAGTGAAGTATTAGTCGCTGTCGATTACTCATCACTGAATTATAAAGATGGCCTTGCGATTACCGGCAAAGGCAAAATTATCCGTAACTTTCCGATGGTACCTGGCATCGATTTAGCAGGAAAAGTCCTGAACTCCGATGATCCTCGTTATCAAGAAGGTGACTCTGTGGTATTGACGGGTTGGGGAGTTGGAGAAAATCACTGGGGCGGTATGGCACAAAAAGCGAGCCTAAAAGCGGACTGGCTTGTTCCTTTGCCACACGGTTTAAGCTCTAAACAAGCGATGATGGTCGGCACCGCAGGTTTGACAGCGATGCTGTGTGTTCAAGCGCTCATTGACGCTGAAATAAAACCTGAAGATGGCACCGTTTTGGTGACAGGAGCCAGTGGTGGTGTCGGTTCTGTCGCCGTCAGCCTACTCTCGCAACTTGGCTATAACGTTGCCGCCGTCACTGGTCGCATCGAAGAAAATGGTCCATTGCTAGAAAAACTCGGCGCAAGTCAACTCATTGAGCGTGCTGAATTTGAAGAGCCTGCTCGCCCGCTAGAAAAACAAGTCTGGGCAGGTGCCATTGATACGGTTGGCAGTAAAATGCTCGCAAAAGTCTTGTCACAAATGGACTATAACAGTGCGGTAGCAGCCTGTGGTCTTGCAGGCGGATTTGATTTGCCCACAACCGTCATGCCATTTATTTTGCGTAATGTTCGCCTACAAGGGGTGGATTCAGTAAACTGCCCACGTGAAAAACGCATGGCCGCATGGGAAACACTGGCGAAATTATTACCTGCTGAATATTTCGAGCAAGCGTGTACAGAAATTACATTAACTGAAGCGCCGCACTATGCAGAAAAAATCACCACCGGTCAAAATACAGGTCGCGTTGTGATCAAGCTTTAAAACACCCTTAAGTAAGGCCCATCAGGGCCTTACTGCATCCAATCCCATCTCTTCGACACGTTTCGCAATAAGCCTGCCACACTCTTCTTTGACGATATTTCGCAACCAGTTCTGAGCCGGAGAATGCTCACAGCGCGGGTGCCAAATCATTGAATAATCGAACGGTGTAAAATGAAAGGGTAACGGTTTTACGATCAAGTCATAACGCTCAGCGACTAAATACGCCAAATCAGCCGGGACGGTAATAATGAGCGGCATCATATCGACTATCGCTAACGCAGCTTCTAAATGATAAGCCCTCAGCACCATACGCCGTTGCGGTTTGTCTTCAAGCGCCTGTTCAAGGAGTGATTTTACCCCATCACTAATCGCAATCATGGCATGGGGAAACTCCAAATAATCATCCAGTCCCATGTTCTTATCCGCCAAAGGATGCTGTTTAGACAACAAACATAGCACCCCCACTCGTCCCAATATTTCATGCTGCAATGGCTCAATCGAATGAATGGGGCGGCAGATGGCTAAATCAGCTCTACCATAAGTAAATTGGTCTTTAAAATGCTCATTTTGTAGCGGCAAAAAATCAAACGCAACATGCGGGGCTTCCTGATAAATACGAGGTAAAGCAAAGGGTAACAGCGTTTGCATGGCATAGTCAGTCGTTGCAATCGTGAACGTTTGATCGCAAGATTTGGGGTCAAAATCGATAGGTGATAAGAGCTGACGAAAAGACTCAAGAGGCTCACCTAACGCTCGGTTTACCGATAAGGCTTTTTCAGTCGGAATCAGATACTGACCTTGACGTGTGAATAAAGGATCTGCGAGTAAGCAACGTAATCGCCCTAAAATCCGACTCATTGCTGACTGGCTTAGGTTTAAACGATTCGCTGCTCGGCTTACACTGCGTTCCTCAACCAGAATTCGCAACGCGACTAGCAGATTCAAATCTCGGCGATAAATCTCTTCTACTTCCATACCCAATCTTACGTAATCTAACAACGTTGATAGTGTACCCAATAAATGAAGGAAAATATCGCTTAACTTTGAAACATTTTGTGCTGTAAAAGTTCCCAATAACAAACACGCATTCTGTTTGCTTAATACATACTTTTAGTACACAAAAAAGAGTGTTTATGGGCGATATTAAATTACGACATACCCTCTAAAAAATATAATACTTTAATTGTTTTAACATTTTCATAAGTAAGCTGTTGTTAGCGCGTTTAGCCAACAGATATTGCATTCAATTTCGCCACGACATTCAGTGCCTGCGGGTTCAAGTTGGATGCCTGCCAAGCCACCACGATTTGGCTGGTAAGCGTCATATCCTCGATGCTGACAATCACCGCAGAATCATCCAAATGCTCGGCTAAGGAATATGGCACGATGGCGATTCCAAATCCTGCCTGAGCCATAGCAATAGTGGTGCGCAACTGCGGTGATGCAAATTGCGGCTGTAATCGTATGCCTGCATCCCCCAGTAACGCGCTCAACGCATCATACAGCGCCGGACCAGTTTCTCGCGGAAACAGCAACAGTTTTTGTTCTTTAAGATGATGCAGTTGAATATGGTTAAACTGCGCTAATGGATGATGGGCCGGAATCACGGCAACAAACGGATCATCGAGTAACCGTTTTCGTTCAAACGGCTCACTGGCGTAACAAGGGACACGCATGATGGCAAGGTCTTGTTGCTTATTCTTAAGTTGTGCCACCAGCTCTGGCATCGGCATTTCCGCGGTATTAAAGTGAATGCCATTACTTTGGATGGTCGCCATTTTTTCAAGTACAGGGATGCACGTTGAGGTGGACGTCGCAAAGCCAATATTGACCTGCGTGCTTTCACCGCGAGCCACTTGCCGTACCCTCGCCTCCGCACGCTTTGCATCCGCTAATATATTTTCTGCATCCTTTAAAAAGATTTCCCCCGCACGAGTCAATTCGACACCACGAGATAGACGTTTAAATAAATCCACACCTAATTCATGCTCCAGCTTTTTTATCTGCTGACTCAATGGTGGCTGTGCAATTCCCAACTGTTCAGCCGCTTTTGTAAAGTGGCGTAATTGGGCAACGGTAACAAAGTACTTTAAGTGACGAAATTCCATATTTTTTCTATATCAAAATAAATCTTTTTTATATTGGATTTATCCGTGTAACAAAGTCAACCTTAATAGACACACTATTGCATAAACGGATAAAATCATGCGTGAACTTTCTAACTCTCAATGTGCCTGCTCGTTTGATGTTGCAAAAGAATATGCGCTCTACCATCACACCACAGGTGAGGGTGAGATTTATCAAACATCATTGATGAGTGCCCTGATTGCTGGCATTTATGAAGGTACTACCAGCATAGCTCAGTTACTTGAGCACGGCGATTTTGGTTTAGGTACATTTGACCAGCTTGATGGTGAGCTTATTGCTTTTGATAAAGACGTTTATCAGCTTAAATCCGATGGCTCGGCCAATCCTGCGGATATGGAACAAAAAACACCATTTGCTGTGATGACGTTTTTCAAAGCAGATATCGAACTTCCCATCACTTCAGCCATGACTCGCTCAGAGGTTCATGAAATCATCGATAAAATGGTTCCGAGCGACAACATCTTTTGCGCTGTCCGTATTGATGGCGTGTTTGACTTTGTACGCACGCGCACCGTTCCGAAACAAAACCGTCCTTACCGCCCAATGATCGATGTTGTCGAGGCGCAACCAACCTTTAAGTTTAACCAAAGACATGGCGTGGTCGCTGGGTTTCGCAGCCCGCAATACACGACAGGAATCAACGTCCCAGGCTATCACGAACATTTCATTACCGATGATCGCCAAGGCGGCGGACACATTCAAGATTATCGGATTTCATCAGGTTTTCTGCAGATAGGCAAAGTCTCTCGGTTGATCATCGACACACCATCCTCCAGCGATTTTCTTAACGCCGATTTGGCACCAGAAAATATTCGCGCCGCGATCGAAAAAGCAGAAAAATAACATAATTAGGTCAACCTAATAAGGAAGAAAAAATGCCATCTCAACCTTCAAAACATACCGGAGCTCAGTTAATCGCACTGCAATTGGAATCACTGGGTATCCAAACGATTTTTGGTATTCCGGGAGCGAAAATTGATCCCTTGTTTGATGCCATTGAAGATACCAACATTGATATGATCCCAGTACGCCATGAAGCGAACGCCGCCTTCATGGCCGGCGTGGTGGGTCGGTTAACTGGCAAACCGGGCGTGGCTCTAGTTACATCCGGACCAGGCTGCGGAAATCTTGTCTCTGGTGTCGCAACAGCCAACTCGGAAGGCGACCCGATGCTTGCCATCGGAGGCGCGGTTAAGCGTACCGATCAACAAAAACAAACTCACCAAAGTATTGATACGGTTAGTATCTTTCGTTCCATCACCAAATTCAGCGCCGAAGTGCAACATGCTGATGCTGCCAGCGAAGTGATGGCCAATGCGTTTCGTATCGCCGAATCGGGTCGCCCTGGAGCCTGCTTCGTTAGCCTGCCGCAAGATGTCTTAACCGACCCAACACAAACGGACATTATTGTTCCCTCACATTATAGCCAACCTGGCATAGCCGACAGCGCCGCAACAGAAGAGGCGGTGAGCCGTATCAAACAATCTAAACGATGCGTGGTATTACTGGGTTTACATGCCAGTCGTAGTGCAAATAAAACCGCGATTGCTCATTTTTTACAAAAAACACAACTTCCCGTTGTCGGTACCTACCAAGCGGCGGGCGCAGTCGACATTACTTACTATGATCACTTCGCCGGACGTGTCGGATTATTTAATAACCAACCGGGCGATGTATTACTCCGTGACGCGGATTTAATCATCACGATTGGATTTAGCCCTATAGAATATGATCCGGAATTATGGAACCGCCATCGCTGCTCCATTATCCATGTCGACATAGAACCTGCCGAATATCAATTGAACTACCAACCTTGTGTCGAAATTGTTGGTGATATCGCGCAATCTCTTGATAAGGTGAGTGATGCTATATCCGAGGCACCGTTACTTTCTCCCATGGCTTCCTCTATCCTTGATGAAGTCGCCACACAACGAGAAGTGATCAAACACTACCCGCTTAAACATACCGCGCAGGGATTTCATCCACTGACGCTCATCAAGGCGATGCAGGCCATCGTCTCACAAGATACGACCATGTGCTTGGATATGGGCAGCTTCCATATTTGGATTGCTCGCTACCTCAGTTGCTTCCGCGCTCGCCAAATGTTGGTCTCTAACGGTCAGCAAACCATGGGTGTCGCACTTCCTTGGGCCATTGGAGCTAGCCTACTCAAGCCGGGCCATAAAGTGATTTCCGTTTCGGGCGACGGCGGATTTATGCAATCAAGCATGGAACTAGAAACTGCGGTTAGATTGAACTGTAATATTGTCCATATTATTTGGGTAGATAACGCCTACAACATGGTCGAAATGCAGGAAATGAAAAAATATCAACGATCTTCCGGCGTAAAATTTGGCCCTATCGACTTCAAAATGTACGCCGAATCATTCGGAGCGAAAGGTTTTGCCGTGACCAATGCCCATGAATTGCAGTCAGTATTGAAGGCGGCGATGGACGTAGAAGGACCCTCGGTTGTTGCCATCCCTGTGGACTACAGCGAAAACTACAAATTGATGGTACCGCGAGACAATCACCAAGCAGATCCCGTGTTTGGCAACACCAGTAGTTATCACCAATAACCCAACCCAGTATGCGCATCAATCACCACAGCTTGATGCGCATACTGCCAGTCTTTGCTCACAATACCACCTGGCGATTTTTCCCACCACGCCCTCCCTTCTTTTGCTTGTGTCTTGTGTTACAATTAGCACTATTGAATGACTGTCGAATTCAATATTCATATACGGCATAGAGCGCTGATTCGAGCTCAAACATGCAATGTGCAGACAGATTTTATCCAGCCGTATAAAACCCTAGCTTTCCTCGGTTGTTATCTTTGCCACAAAACTGGATAATACCAGGATCAGAACATCACCCTAGACTGACTATGACCGAATATGTGTTGCTGTTGATCGGCACTGTGCTGGTGAACAACTTTGTACTGGTAAAATTTTTAGGTTTATGCCCATTCATGGGGGTTTCGAAAAAGCTAGAAACCGCCATTGGAATGGGATTAGCTACCACGTTCGTACTCACGCTTGCGTCAGTATGTTCCTACCTGGTCGAAACGTATATCTTACGGCCTCTGGGCATTGATTACCTACGTACCATGAGTTTCATTTTGGTGATTGCTGTGGTTGTGCAATTTACTGAGATGGTGGTTCATAAAACCAGCCCGACCTTGTATCGATTACTCGGGATCTTTTTGCCCTTAATTACAACCAACTGTGCAGTACTCGGTGTGGCATTGCTCAACATTAATGAAAATCACAACTTTATCGAATCGATCATATACGGATTTGGTGCCGCATTAGGCTTTTCATTGGTGTTAATTCTCTTTGCTTCAATGCGTGAACGGATTAACGTTGCCGACGTCCCTGCCCCTTTTAAAGGTGCATCCATTGCGATGATCACCGCAGGATTAATGTCTCTTGCCTTTATGGGCTTTACCGGATTGGTGAAACTGTAATGAGTACCATCTTGATTGCTGTTATTGCACTGGCCGTTCTCGCGGCTGTTTTCGGTGCAATTCTTGGGTTTGCATCGGTGCGCTTCAAAGTCGATGCTGATCCGATTGTTGATCAAATTGATTCAATTCTTCCCCAAACTCAGTGTGGTCAGTGTGGCTACCCGGGTTGTCGCCCTTATGCAGAAGCGATTGCCAATGGTGATACCATTAATAAATGTCCGCCGGGTGGTCAAGCAACCATCGAGAAGCTGGCCGATTTAATGGGGGTTGACGTACCGGAACCTGCGCACGATCTAGACGATAATGTTAAAACTGTCGCCTTTATTCATGAAGACATGTGCATTGGCTGTACCAAATGTATTCAAGCGTGTCCTGTCGATGCCATTGTCGGCGGCACCAAAGCCTTACATACCGTCATCAAAGATGAGTGTACTGGCTGCGATTTATGTGTTGCACCTTGCCCAACAGACTGTATTGAAATGATCCCAGTCGAAACCACTCCCGATAACTGGAAGTGGAAATTAGACGCGATTCCTATCGTCGATGTCACCAATGCAGCCGCTGAGCAGGATGTTAAATAATGGATAGCATGTCATTAATCGAACAAATAAAAAGTGGCAAATTGTGGGATTTCCCTGGGGGCATTCACCCACCAGAGAACAAAAAGCAGTCAACTAAAAAACCACTTGCCGATGCCGGTGTGCCAAACGAGTTAGTTATCCCGTTAAAACAACATATTGGTCGAGCGGGTGACGTTATTGTCAGCATCGGTGACCATGTGTTAAAGGGCCAACCACTGACACAATGTGATACTGGCTTTACTGTGCCAGTGCACGCACCGACTTCTGGAACCGTCACCGCCATCGAGCAACGCACAGTCGCGCATCCATCTGGGTTAGAGGAGACCTGTCTCATTCTAGCCGCCGATGGTCACGATCGTTGGCTAGAACGAAAACCCTACCGCGACTTTCGTTTGACCACGCCATCGGAGTTGATTGAACACATCCGCCGCGCGGGGATTTCTGGTATGGGCGGCGCGGGTTTTCCGACGGCTCGTAAGATTGAATCCGGCCAAGCGAAGATCGAGATGGTCATCATTAACGCCGCGGAATGTGAACCCTACATTACAGCCGATGATGCCCTGATGCGTGAATACGCTGACGATATCATTAAAGGGATTGATATTGTTGAGCACATTCTGTCACCAAAGCTCACTATTATTGGCATTGAAGACAATAAACCACAAGCTATCCAAGCGCTTGAAAACGCTGCCATCGATCACGAAAACATAGTCATTCGCGTGGTTCCGACCAAGTATCCGTCGGGAGGCGCCAAGCAGTTAATCAAACTCTTAACCAACCAAGAGGTTCCGAGTGGACGACGCTCCTCAGAACTCGGGCAAATGGTATTTAACGTCGGCACGGTCCATGCCATAAAACATGCAGTCATGGACGGTGAGCCGTTAATTCAACGGGTCGTCACCCTGACGGGTAAAGCAATCAAACACCCGCAAAACGTCTGGGCTCGGCTCGGCACCCCGATCCAATTTTTATTGGATCAGTTTGGCTATAAAGAAGATAAAAAAATCCCTCGTTTGATCATGGGCGGGCCACTGATGGGCTTTGCACTTCCTCATAGTCAAGTGCCGATCACCAAGATATCTAACTGTATTTTAGCGCCGACCCGTCGTGAACTCGCGCCACCGAAACCTGAAATGCCCTGCATCCGTTGCAGTGCTTGTGCGGATGCGTGTCCAGCTTCACTGCTGCCACAGCAGCTTTTTTGGCACGCTAAAGCAGAAGAATATGATAAGTGTGAAGAACTGAATCTAAAAGATTGTATTGAGTGTGGTGCCTGTGCCTACGTTTGTCCAAGCGACATCCCTCTTGTGCAATACTACCGCCAAGCGAAAGCGGAAATCAGAGAGCGCCGCCTAGAAGCAGAAGCCGCTGATCGCGCCAAGCAGCGCTTTGAAGCGAAAAAAGCACGGATGGAGCGAGATAAAGCAGAGCGCGAAGAGCGCTTCAAAAAGGCCGCTGAGCAACGTCGCCAAAAAATGACGGAATCGAATAATGGTAATGATGCGGTTGCCGCAGCCATTGAACGTGTTAAAGCTCAAAAACAGACTCCACAAAAAGAAGCCGGACCAAAACCAGCGGTTGCTGCTGCGATAGCTCGCGCCAAAGCTAAGCAAGCCGAGGCGATGAACCAAGAAGCGGAAACTCCTGATAACAGCGAGATGATGAAATTGCGTGAAGAGCGCAAGCGTCAGGCGCGTGAACGCAAAGCGGCTAAGCAACAGCACACTCAGAACGATAATGAGTCAACCCCTGACACCGCTAAAGCAACCAGCGATACAGATAAAGGCGAAAGCAAAAATACCGCGGTCGCTGCCGCGATTGCGCGCGCTAAAGCCCGTAAACAGCAGCAACAAGCAACGTCACAAGACGCTGAACCACAGCCCGAGCCAAGTCAGCCTGCGACCGCGGACTCCAATGCGGAGACTGCACCGCAAGACAGCGATCCGAAAAAAGCCGCCGTCGCAGCCGCCATAGCGCGAGCTAAAGCCCGTAAACAGCAGCAACAAGCAACGTCACAAGACGCCGAGCCGCAGCCCGAGCCAAGTGAGCCTGCGCCGGCTGACTCCGATGCGGAAACTGCGCTGCAAGACAGCGATCCGAAAAAAGCCGCCGTCGCGGCTGCCATTGCGCGAGCTAAAGCCCGCAAACAGCAGCAACAAGCAACGTCACAAGACGCTGAGTCGCAGCCCGAGCCAAGTGAGCCTGCGCCCGCTGACTCCGCTGCGGAGACTGAGCCGCAAGACAGCGACCCGAAAAAAGCCGCCGTCGCGGCTGCCATTGCGCGAGCTAAAGCCCGTAAACAGCAGCAACAAGCAACGTCACAAGACGCTGAGCCGCAGCCCGAGTCAAGTCAGCCTGCGCCCGCGG
>JBQGON010000028.1:0-10517 GCA_052087065.1 Vibrio sp.
CTCTTTGTTCTCATCAAGTATTTTCACTTTTTCGCCCGCGTTGACACTACCAATAATGCGATATTTGTTCGTCGGACCTGAGTGCATGTAAGTAAACAATTCATCCGAAATATAATGTTCCTGTGCCAATAGCGGAGTCGCAATCAGAGACAGAAGTACCATGCAGAGCAGTTTTTTCACAGTAAATCCCTTAGCGTTTTTTGAATGTTGCTTCAATAGAGTTTAATACGATGTATTGATAGTAAAAATTTTCAGGCTTCTGTGCAACAAAGAAGGGAGGCTAAGCCTCCCTTTATGCGTATTTATGTCAGAATTGACGCCTCATTAACAAAGTTATGACGCTGCTCGTTAACTGAATACACCTTGAATGGCATAGAAGAATACGACGGCCAGCAATGCACCTGCCGGAAGAGTAATGATCCATGACGCGACAATATTACGAACTACGCCTAAGTTAAGCGCGGCAATACCACGAGCAAAACCTACCCCTAATACTGCGCCAACTAGTGTTTGTGTGGTTGAGATTGGCAAACCAGTCCCTGATGCTAAAACAACAGTACAAGCGGTTGCAAGCTGAGCGGCAAAGCCGCGGCTAGGTGTTAATTCCGTAATGCCTGTCCCTACCGTCGCCATGACTTTATGGCCTAACGTGGCTAAGCCGACAACAATACCCACGCCACCGAGCGGTAAAATCCACCACGCGATATCACTTTTAGCGCCAATCTCACCCATGTTTTGTACCGTTGCAACCACAGCAGAAAGAGGACCGATGGCATTGGCCACATCGTTCGAGCCATGGGCAAAGGCCATCGCACAGGCCGTGATGACCATCAATACGCTGAAAATGCTTTCAACACTGTTTGAACCATCATTGTTATCACGATTTGAAAAACGTTTAGCGATATAGATATAGCCGCCGACCATAACAATGGTTGAAACTAGAATAGACCACATCCAAGCTTCTAGGGAGGTCAAATTGAGACCTACGTGACTCAAGCCTTTTTTGATGGTGACTAGAGCAATCACGATGGTTGTGATGAACATGTAGACGGGAACAAAGCGTTTTGCATTTAGCAGTGGGGTGTCAGTATCGAAGATTAGACGTTGAGCACTGATAAAAATAAGATAGGCAAAGAAACCAGAAATGATTGGAGTCACTATCCAACTGCCGACGATGCCTTGAACAGAAGACCAATCAACGGCATGGCTGCCTACAGAAATACAGGCGAAACCGATGATTGCGCCAATAATGGAGTGAGTGGTTGAAACGGGCCAGCCCATGTAAGACGCGACCAGTAGCCATGTCCCTGCTGATAATAAGGCGGAAAGCATACCGTAGATCAATACATCAGGGTGTGCGGTGAATAAAGACGTTTCAATGACGCCTTTACGAATGGTGTCAGTAACTTCACCACCGGCCAAATACGCACCAGCAAACTCAAAAATCATCGCGATGACGATCGCTTGTTTTACCGTTAATGCTTTTGAGCCTACGGAGGTTCCCATCGCATTAGCTACATCGTTTGCACCGATGCCGATTGCCATTAATAAACCAAAAGCTGCTGCGACTAAAATCAGGACAGTGCCGTAGTTCGCAAGGATATCCATCGTAATACCTAGTTGTTGATAACAAGCGGAGCATTCGTGTTTTTCAACACGCGTCTAGCCCGTTGGCGTAATTTGTGCGCCTAAATCGGGCAGAGTTCGTTAAATACTCTTTGTTATTGGGTTAACTTTTATACCTATGAGCGTGAAAGCATTACTTCCAAACGAGCACCGACGCGCAACGCTTGGTCTGCAATACCGCCGACCCATTCAAAAATTTTATAAAGAAAAATAACATCAATAGGGTTCAAGTCTGCTTCCATCGCTAATAGCTGTTGGCGCAGATTGATTTGCATATTGTCAGTATCGTCTTCAATTACATCCAGTTGGTTGATCATTTCCGCAACTAGTGTGACTTCACGCCCTTTAAACCCAGCTTCGAGTAATTCATCAAGCTCATTAATGACTTGTTCAGCTTGTGAAGCAGCATCGAGGCAGCGTTGCACATAGAGAATAAAATCCTCTTGCATGGATTCGGGAATGCCTAGTTGTCGACCGAGTACTCGGCCTGAAATGTCTTTGGCAAGGTTGGCGAGTTTATCTTGTTGCGTCAATAACTCTAACATGTCAGTACGATCGACTGGCATGAATAAGCCACGAGGCAACTTAAGACGAATCTCTCGTTTTAGGACATCTGCTTCTTTCTCTAAATGAGAGATTTGAGAACGAAGTTCTGCTGCTTTCTCCCAGTCTCCTTTGTTTGCTACTTCAAAGAAATTGACTAGGTGAGAACAACATTCGTTCACACAGACTACATGTTGCTGCAAAGGCTTTATAGGGGACTTTGCAAATAACCCCATTATTGTATTCACTGGCATGGTCATTCAACCCAATTGCTATAACCTAAATTAAACATACGTCATTTATGGCGAAATGTTGAGCGTTGGCTATAAAGGCGCGCATGTTAACCCATTCGGAGCGGCATTAAAATAGTTTAGATCATCAAATGCTCGATATTTCTCTCTTGCTCAAGGCTTGAATAGGCAATATCCTGTCGTCATCTTCTTCGAAAGGTATAGCTATGGAAACCGAGATAGAACTGAAGTTTTTTGTTTCTCCTGAATTTTCAGATATTTTACGCGAGAAAATCTCCGATGCTCGAGTACTTCAGCACAGTTGTCGTGATTTAGGCAACACCTATTTTGATACACCAGATAATTGGCTACGTAACCATGATATCGGTTTACGTATTCGCCGTTTTGATAATGTGTATATTCAAACGGTTAAAACGGCTGGGCGAGTGGTCGCGGGCTTACATCAACGACCTGAATATAATGCCGATCACACCAGCAATGAGCCTGACCTAGCGCTGCATCCTGAGGATATTTGGCCAGAAGGCAAGGCGACGGCAGAGTTACAAGCGGAGTTAACCGCTTTGTTTGTCACTGATTTTAATCGTGAGACATGGTTAGTCGCGATGCAAGATGGCAGTCAAGTGGAAGTGGCGTTTGATTGTGGTGTCGTGGTTGCTGGGGATCGCTCAGAAGATATCTGTGAAGTGGAATTAGAGCTAAAATCAGGTCAGGTAGAGGCGTTATTTACCTTAGCTCGTCATATTAGTGAGCACGGTGGTATGCGTTTAGGCAATCGTAGCAAGGCCGCACGTGGTTATCGCTTAGCGTATCAGCAACCTATTGATGCAGTACACACGCTCACGCCGGTTGCCACACGCTCACAAGATACTGTAGAGCTCTGCTTTATAAAATCCTTGGAACATGCGTTAGCTCACTGGCAACGTCATGAACAAATTTATGTTGAGCAAGATAATCACGAAGCGCTCAATAAGATTCGTTCGTCGGTTTGTTTTATTCGTCAGATTTTAACGGTATTTAGCAGTATTGTTCCGCGCCGTGCGAGTGCCATTTTACGTCAAGAATTGAAATGGTTAGAAGATGAGTTTCGTTGGTTGCGTTATGATGACTACCTCAATAAGTTACTCGACGATAAAGGCTATGCACTGCGTAAGTTGGATGCTCGTAAGCGTTTAGTCGGTGAGCTTAAAGAACTACAAGCTGGGTTACCGACTCGAGACGAAACTCTCACGTTGATCGATTCGAGCCGCTACACCGCATTGCTTTTAGATTTAAGTCGGTGGATTTTAACGCGAGGATGGCAGCCATTTTTGGATGAGAAGGCGCAAGAGCAGATTGATTGTCCCGTCATGGATTTTGCGGTGCAGCAGCTCGACCGTTCATGGGCTGAGTTAGTCGAAGCATTCCCGCCTGAACAGGCACTCAATAAGCAAGATTATATTGATCAGCAAGAGCATTTAACACGCAACCTGTATACGGGGATGTGTTTTTGTCATTTATTCGCTGATGAAGAGCGTCAATCGTTTCGCTTACCGTGGGAAGATTTGCTTGATGGCATCGATGATCTTCTTATGTTGCAACCAATCGAGGATCTCACTTATAAACTCGAGGATAGTGATCAACACGCACAACTGCTCCGTTGGATCACTCGCCAAGAGCATTCGATTTTGCACGCGATGGATCAGTCACGTTTTAGTGGTTTTGACGCCTCACCATATTGGCGAGATTAAGAGTGTTGCTGCTGTCTGTTTAAAAAAAGAAGCAATTGGCTTCTTTTTTTTGTGTCTCGTCACATAATCGTGTCTGCAATGAAAATTGTTGTTCAAGATTAAGATTCTGTGGGCGATCACATATTCATAGATAAACCCTGAACTAAGTACGTGCATTCTTAAATAATTTGTTAATATTGCGTAACTTATTAGAGGTTGATTCAAAAACTATAATTACAAATGTAATAACAATTCGGAGAAGGATAATGACAAAGATGGTCTTTACACCATGGGAACGGGTAATCACAGACGTTCGACTAGTTCCTAGAATGATTATGCTTATGGTGTTCAGTACTATATTCATCATTGCCAAACAATTGTGGGACGCACACACGTTTTATCAGGCATTACTGGACGCCACAAAAAGTGATGATATTGCTCAGATGCATTACGAAGAGTACCTAGTACAAGTTGCTTGGCAAACTTGTATTATGATTGTTGTTTTTGTCATTCTATTAATGTTTGCTGCAAGAGTGATGCTGAAACAAACTCAGTATTTAAATTCTGTCATCAAGCGCATGGCGCAACGTGATTTATCACAACCGATCGTCATGGAGTGTAAAGATGAGTACGGCGATGTTGCAAGAGAGTTAGAAAAAACCCGCCAGCAATTGAATGATTTGATTAAAAATCAGATTGAGTCCTCCAATGAATTAACCGAGATTACCAGTATTATGTCGGTCAATATGGCTGAAACCAAGGAATCGGCTCAAGAAGAGTTCAATGAAATTGATCAGCTTGCGACAGCGATGAGTGAAATGACGTCCACGGTACAAACGGTGGCAGACAATGCGCACAGCGCTTCAACATTAACGGATAGTACCTCGCAACAAGCCACGTCTGGACAAGAATTTGTAAATAGCACAGTAGTGAAAATGCGTGCTTTATCGCAAGATATTTCTGAGTCGGCCCAAGCTATCAATCAAGTTGAGGAGCGAGTTGAAGTCATTGGAAGTGTCATTGATACCATTAGTGGTATTTCCGACCAAACCAATCTGTTAGCGTTAAATGCTGCGATTGAGGCGGCGCGTGCGGGGGAGTCTGGGCGCGGGTTTGCCGTCGTTGCTGATGAAGTGAGAAACTTGGCGCAAAGTACTCAGAAAGCCACGGTTGATATTCGTAAGATGATCGAGCAGTTGCAGCAAAGTGCCAATCAAGCGGTATCTTTGATGGAAAAAAGTGTGGTTGAAGCTGCCGATGGGGTTGAGCTGGTCAGCAACGCGGGAGCTGAGTTGGATAACATCGTCAACCATGTAAGACAAATCAATGATATGAACTTCCAAATCGCGACCGCTGCAAGTCAACAAAGTACGGTTGCTGAAGAGATGAATCAAAACCTAACCAACGTGAAAGGGTTGGTGGAAGTGTCGGTCACGGTTATTGGTGAGCTACAAGAAACCTCGCAAGCACTGGAACTCAATGCGAAAACATTAGATGGAAAAATTATGCGGTTTACCGTGTAAGCTTGACGAGCTTGATGTTTCTAAAGCACCAATATTATTGGTGCTTTTTTTTTGCTTCTATTCACTCTTTTCGGGATTACGCTGGGCGCAATTATGTCAGTTCAGTATACTGATTTCACATCCCTGTTGAGTACGTATATAAGGATATAACATGGCGTTACCCTCACCACTTCAGCCACTTGCTGAGCACGAGTTTGCTCAATTACTGGACGTGCTCCCTCAGGTTTGTCAGTGGAGCGAGCCGTTAAAACAGCAAACTCGTGATGCAATGGGGTTAAGTCCATTCATCGCGGAAGCGTTGAAACGTGGCCCTGAGTGGGTCTTGAGCCTGCCACAACGCTTGCCGTTCGATGCCACAGAGCCAGTGGTGTACCGGGAACGTTTATCGGAAAAACTTTTAGGCTGTGAATCTGAAGCTCAAGCAATGGCAATATTGCGCCAGTTTCGTCAAGAAGAGATGACCTTAATCGCGTGGCGAGATTTTCATCAGCTTTGGGGCATTCAGGACAGTTTGCATCATTTATCTGAGCTTGCTGAAGCCATTATTTTTGAAGCCTATCATTGGCTTTATCAAATGTGTTGCCGTGAGTGGGGAACACCGATGAATAGCGAAGGGCTTCCTCAATCCATGCTGATTATTGGCATGGGCAAATTAGGCGGTGGGGAGCTCAACTTTTCTTCGGATATTGATCTTATTTTTACCTATCCAGAAAATGGTCAAACCCAAGGCACGCGGCGCTCTATCGCCAATGCGCAATTTTTTACACGGTTGGGACAGCGGCTAATTAAGTTGCTTGATCAGCCGACTGTTGACGGGTTTTGCTATCGAGTGGACATGCGGTTACGACCGTTTGGTGAAAGTGGCCCATTAGTGATGAGCTATGCAGCGCTAGAAGATTACTATCAAGAGCAGGGCCGTGATTGGGAACGGTACGCCATGGTGAAAGCACGTGTGATGGGGCGAGAAATGTACGCCCATTATCAAGAGCTGCGGCAAATGTTGCGCCCCTTCGTTTTCCGCCGTTATATCGATTTTAGTGCCATTCAATCACTGCGCCGCATGAAAACCATGATTCGTAGTGAAGTGCGGCGCCGCAGTTTACATGACAATATTAAACTTGGAGCCGGCGGGATACGTGAAATTGAGTTTATTGTTCAATCGTTCCAATTGATTCGTGGCGGACGTGAGCCGGTTTTACGTGAGCGTGGGTTATTGCCTGCATTAGCGGGTATCAAACAACTGGAACTGATACCCGCGCAAGATATTGCTCAATTAGAAAGCACCTATATGTTTCTGCGGCGGCTGGAGAACCTGATTCAAGCCATTGACGATAAACAAACGCAGACGTTGCCGCAAGATACCGACTCTCAATTACGTTTAGCTTACGCGTGCGGTTTTACTGACTGGGAGGCGCTTGTTGAATACCTTCAAAATCACATGAAACATGTGCATCAAATATTTAATGATGTGATTGGTGAAGAAGAGCACACGCAAGAGAGGGTACCTGAGTGCTACCAAGAACTCTGGCAATTGTCTGACGATGAGCAGATGGCGACCCAAATTTTGCATGATGAATTGTCGGTCCCAACGGGGGTAAACCTGCATCAACAATTAGTGAGTTTTAAGTCTGAGCTGGATAAAAAAACCATTGGGCCTCGTGGGCGTGATGTTTTAAACCATCTTATGCCGAAAGTTTTTCAGGCTATCTTTGCTCATCCAGACGCTCAATTTGGCTTTGCGCGTGTGCTGTCGCTGCTCAATCATATTGTCACTCGCACGACGTATCTGGAATTATTAGATGAACACCCAGCCGCGTTAACACAGCTAGTGAATCTGTGTACCGCAAGCCCGATGGTTTCGGAGAAGTTATCACGTTATCCCATTTTACTCGATGAGTTAATAGATCCCGAGCAGTTGTATCACCCCATTGATGTTTCTGAATATCATTGCCAATTACAAGAGTTCATGGCTCGCATTCCTGAAGATGATATGGAACAGCAAATGGAAGGATTGCGACAATTTAAACAAATTGCCATTTTACGCATTGCGGCGGCAGATATAACGGGGGTCTTGCCGGTAATGAAAGTCAGTGACCACCTGACGTCGTTAGCGGAAGCGATCATCGCGTGTGTGGTGAAACAAGCGTGGCAGCAATTGACGGAAAAATTTGGTCAGCCCACCCACCTTTCTGCACGAGAAGGACTCGGGTTTGCGGTGTTGGGCTACGGCAAAGTAGGGGGATGGGAGTTAGGTTATAATTCGGATTTAGATTTAGTCTTTTTGCATGATTGCCCCGATCATATTGTTACCGATGGCCCCAAGGAAATTGACGGCAAACAGTTTTATTTGCGTTTAGCTCAGCGAATTACGCATTTATTTTCCACACGGACCCCGAGCGGCATTTTATACGAAGTTGATACGCGGTTACGGCCATCGGGCGCTGCTGGACTATTGGTGAGTCCGTTAGCGTCATTTGAACAGTATCAAAAAGAAAACGCATGGACCTGGGAACACCAAGCGCTGGTGCGCGCTCGCATGGTTTATTCTGATGAAGCATTAGCACAAGGTTTCACTCGTGTACGCCATGCTATTTTAACCATAGCGCGAGATGAACACGCGTTAAAACAAGCGGTCGTCGCAATGAGACATAAAATGCGTCAGCACCTTGGCGGTAAAAAAGCCGATCGGTTTATGCTCAAGCAAGATGCTGGTGGGATTACTGATATCGAATTTTTAGCTCAATATCTGGTATTACGCTATAGCCATGCAAAGCCAGCGCTGACTCGTTGGTCGGATAATGTCAGAATTTTTGAAACCTTAGCGGAGCAAGCAATACTGAGTACTGAGCAATCAGAAAGCTTAATTCATGCCTATACCACGTTGCGAAATCAGATTCATCGCCGTAACTTACTGAATCTTTCGACGGATGTTGCCATGTCGCGATTTGTCACCGAGCGAGATCAAGTGATTGATCTTTGGAATACTTGGTTAGACTGAGAGAGTTTTTGTCATTGTCATGCTTGTGATAGACTTCACGGCATAGCGAAAATTGGAGAACCATGAATGAAGCCAATCCTACCTGATTACAACGATGCAGGTGTATTGATCATCGGTGATGTTATGCTTGACCGGTATTGGTATGGCCCGACTGGACGTATTTCCCCAGAGGCCCCAGTACCTGTAGTGAAAGTGGAACAAAATGAAGAGCGTCCTGGTGGTGCAGCCAACGTTGCGATGAATATTGCTTCTTTAGGTGGCAGTGCGCATATTGTGGGTCTCACTGGTCAAGATGAGCCTGCGCAAGTGCTGACTGAGAAACTCAGTTCATTGAATGTCCATTGTGATTTTGTCGCGTTGCCTGACTATCCAACGATTACGAAACTACGTGTTTTAAGTCGTGGACAGCAGCTTATCCGTTTGGACTTTGAAGATAAGTTTGAAAATACCGACGCCCAATTGATTTTGGATCGTATGGACGCGGCGCTGCCCAAGGTGCGTGCGTTGATTTTATCGGATTACGCCAAAGGCGCACTAGAGCATGTACAGCAGTTCATTCAGAAAGCGCGTGCCGCTCAGGTGCCCGTTTTGATTGATCCTAAAGGTGCGGACTTTGAGCGCTATCGCGGTGCAACGATTTTGACACCTAACATGTCTGAATTTGAGCAGGTTGTCGGTAAGGTCAAAACCGAGGAAGAGCTGGTAGAGAAAGGCCTCGCTCTTATCGAGCAATTTGATTTTGAAGCCTTGCTGGTGACTCGTAGTGAACATGGCATGACGTTATTACGTCGTGGCGAATTACCTTTCCACCTGCCGACATTGGCGAAAGAAGTCTACGATGTTACCGGGGCAGGTGATACCGTTATTTCGGTATTGGCAGCTTCCGTTGCGGCAGGTAAAGCGCTGGATGAAGCCTGCGCTTTGGCCAATGCAGCAGCGGGCATCGTCGTGGGTAAACTCGGTACTTCAACGGTTTCTACGGTTGAGCTGGCCGAAGCAATTCATGATTCTCGTGATACCGAATATGGCGTCACGACGGAAGCGAAGTTGGTGGACGCGGTTAAACGTGCTAAACGTCACGGTGAAACGGTTGTTATGACGAATGGTTGTTTTGATATTCTGCATGCGGGTCATGTATCTTATCTCAACAACGCGGCCAAATTGGGCGATCGCTTGATTGTTGCGGTGAACTCTGATGATTCAGTGAAACGACTGAAAGGGTCTGGGCGTCCTGTGAATACCTTGGAGCGACGCATGGCGGTTTTGGCTGGGTTAGAAGCGGTCGATTGGGTTGTACCATTTAGTGAAGATACCCCCCAGCGTTTGATTGCTGAAGTGTTACCGTCTCTACTTGTGAAAGGTGGCGATTACAAACCGGAAGAGATTGCCGGTGGTAAAGAAGTGATTGCTGATGGTGGTGCCGTAAAAGTCCTCAACTTTGAAGATGGTTGCTCGACGAGCAAGATTATTGAAGCCATCAAGAAAAATGATGGATAAAGCGGTCTTTAATCCAAGAGCTTTAATAAAAACGCCGACTGAAGTCGGCGTTTTTTTTCACTATTGGACACGACTTAGCGATGTTTTTTCGCGTCTTTTTTCAGGCCAGTGTTGATATCTAAGATATCTTGTTCGCTCAATGTGCCTGTTGCTTTACGTAACTTTAATACATTAATAATGTAATCGTAACGTGCATCAGCTAAATTCTTTTTCGCGTTATAGAGGCGGCGCGTGGAATCGAGCACGTCGACAATCGTACGTGTACCGACTTCAAAACCGGCTTGTGTCGCTTTCAGTGCAGATTTAGCGGACACTAAAGATTGTTGGTAAGCATTGACCGCTCCCACTGACGCATTAATGTTGTTATGGAACA
>JBQGON010000029.1:0-19760 GCA_052087065.1 Vibrio sp.
CTTGTTTGACGACTTTACGGTATTGCGCTTCTAACTGTTGGCTTGCTTCAACGTAATTAAGCTCTGCTTGTTTACTTAGCGAGGAAAGGTTACCCCCGGTATAAAGCGGAACTGATACGTTAATGCCTACATTCAGATCTTTCGTATCATGGTTATCGAAGGCATTGTATTTGGCGTAATCGCTATCGTATTCGCGGTTGTATTTATAGCCACCATCTAACGTAAGAGAAGGGAGGTTTTTTGAGTCAGCGAGTGCGATTTTGTCTTTGGCGATGTCTTTGCTGATACGTCCTGCGAGTAAATTTAGATTCTTTTTCTCGGCTTCATTGAGCATTTTGGTCATGCTATCTTGAGGACGAGTCGTTGAAAAACGTTGTTTATCTAAAACACTAAGCGCCGTAGGTTGTTGACCAGTAATTTCACGTAATGATTCATAACTGTTATCCAACTTATTTTTTGCCATAATCTCATCGGCTAAAACAGCATCGTATTGCGCTTTTGCATCATGCACATCGGTAATCGCGGATAGACCCACATCAAAACGTTGTTTGGTTTGCTCCAACTGATGGGAGACCGCATTTTTTTCTGACTGTACGAACGCTAGGTTATCTTTTGCTCGTAGGACATCAAAGTAAGCTTCTGACACTCGCATAATGAGTGACTGCTGGGCCAATGCATAATTCGCATCTGCTACACGAGCTTGTTTTTCAGCCGTATTGAGCGATAACCAGCTTGAGCGATTATAGAGTTCTTGGCTAAAGGAAACACCTGCAGAGAGTGCTCGGCTATTTCGCGCCGTTTCATCACTGCTGTTGATAGTGTAGCCACCGGTTAAATTAATTTGCGGTAATAAAGAACTTCTACTTGAATTAATTGCTTCGAACGCACGATCGCGTGTCGCTTCTTGACCGAGAAGCTGAGGATCATTCTTTTTCGCTAAATCATATATTTGAGCAAGATTGTCTGCCCAGGTGAAAGCCGAAAAGCTTCCTAATGCTGCGCTAATAATAATAGGTAGCAGTTTGTTCATTGGTTTTTTTCCTGCCGTTTTAAGCCAAAGTCGGCTCAGTTTATCGTAAAATGAGATTAATTGTTGCCGAAGTTTATACATTTTTTATAAAAACTGTACAAGCCTACAGTGGTTGGGAATTTGTCAATAAATAAAAATTTAAATTTTATAGTAAAAGTTGAACCCTATCCTTGGTACTTTTAAACGGTCATGAGTAGACTATAGGATTCGATTTGGAGGTGGTATGGCAATTGATCCAAAAAAGCGAGCAAGATTTTCCTCACAGGATCTGGAAGTTCTGTCAAAAGAGACACTATTTAGTGGCTTTTTTAATATGGTGAAATATCGATTTAAACATCGTTTATTCAATGGGGGCTGGAGCCAGCCGATTGAACGAGAGATGTTTGAACGCGGACGAGCAGCGGCAGTGCTGCCCTATGATCCGATAAACGATACCGTGGTGTTGATTGAACAAATTCGCGTTGGTGCATTAGAGCATGCACACCCATGGCAGCTAGAAATTGTTGCAGGAGTGTTTGATAATAATGAAAGCGCGCAAGAAGTGGTTAGACGAGAAGCCCAGGAGGAAGCTGGGGTTTCCTTGGTAGCCTTGGAAAAGATTACCTCATTTTATCCTTCCGCTGGCGGATGCTCGGAACGCTTAGATGTTTTTGTTGGTCAAGTTGACAGCTCATTAGCTTCAGGCGTTCACGGGTTGGATGAAGAAGGTGAAGATATTCAAGTTCACGTAGTGAGCCGAGAAGATGCATACCAGTTCGTGAAAGACGGGCAGTTAGAAAATGGCGCCTCGATTATTGCATTGCAATGGTTGGAACTAAATTACAAAGTGTTACAAGAACAATGGCAGAGTTAGCAATCCGAAAAACATACCACGTTGATTTTCCAGAATTAATGAGGCTTTACGAAACCAACTATGTAAAGCTTAATGCGTTATTGCCAGCAAAAGGTGAAGCTGGCCATAAGCGCTGCTATGAAGCGGTCAGCATGATTTATCAGCTGCATATATTGGAAACAACCAAATACACGACTTTGATCGAAATTTGTCAAAGTGATCAAGTTGCTGTATTTCCTTTACCGACGATGTCTGTCAGGCTATACCATGACGCTCGGGTTGCTGAAGTCTGTTCAGCGGATCAATTAGGTCGTATTAAAGCGCGTTACGATTATCCGAATGTAAAAATGGTGCAGAGAGATGAAAAAGCGCAAATTAACCGGTTTTTAGGTGACTGGCTTACCTTTTGTCTGAGACATGGTATCAGTCGGAATCCTCTTAATATCCGTCATCCATAATAACTTAGGTTTATTGATTTTGAACGTGTCGTCTAGCAAAGACAATTCCAGTAGCATCCATCTGTTGCAAATTACGGATACGCATTTGTTTGCGCCAAGTGATGGGTGCTTGCTTGGTGTAAATACCGCAGAAAGCTTTTCCGCCGTTGTCGAAGAGATTGTCAACACTCATGTTGAGTTTGATGCCATTCTTGCCACTGGGGATATTTCTCAAGATCATAGCCATGAATCCTACGTTCGCTTTGTTGAGGGGATCAAACCACTCAACAAAAGCTGCTATTGGCTGCCTGGCAATCATGACTATAAGCCAGAAATGTTCAGTGTTTTGCCGACGCCGCAAGTGGTTTGTGAACCTCAAGTGGTGTTAAATGATCACTGGCAGATCATTATGCTTGATTCTCAAGTTTCTGGCGTGCCGCATGGTCGTCTCAATGAGAAGCAGTTAGTGGTGCTCGATAATGCGCTCCAACAGCATCCTGATAAATGGTCTTTGATTATTTTGCACCACCATCCCGTCTTGGCGGGCAGTCAGTGGTTGGATCAACATACCTTAAAAGATAGCCAAGATTTTTGGGATGTTGTGCAGCGCTACGATAAAGTGCAAGGCGTGTTATGTGGGCATATTCATCAAGAGTTAGATGTTGTTAGAGACGAGGTGAGAGTATTAGCGACACCGTCAACCTGCGTACAATTTAAGCCCCAGTCGAGCCAGTTTTGTGTCGATAATCGCTCACCTGGATGGCGAGAAATAGAATTATGTGCCGATGGTCAGATTCGTACTGAGGTAAAACGCCTGACTCATGGCCGTTTTTTACCTGATTACAGTGCCAGTGGGTATTAAGTATGAAACCGAGTTTACTCATTTATATTCATGGATTTAACAGCTCTCCCGGCTCACATAAAGCGTCAGTAATGAAGCAATACTGTGCAGAGCATCGCCGCGACATTCGTTTGGAAATTCCGCAGTTGTCTCATTTTCCAACGCAAGCGGCATTGCAGTTGATTGAGTTAGTCGAAAAGTATAAAGATGACTATCAGATTGGCTTTGCTGGTAGTTCATTGGGTGGCTATTTTTGTACTTGGCTGCATGCGAAATATGCATTGCCAGCGGTATTGATTAACCCTGCCGTCAAGCCTTATGAATTGTTAGTCGATTATCTGGGTCTGCAAACCAATCCCTATACACATGAATCGTATACGCTTGATACCACACACATTGCAGAGCTTAAGGCTATCGATGTGGAAACCTTGCCGTGTCCCAATGATATTTGGGTGCTATTGCAGACGGGAGATGAAACCCTCGATTATCGACAAGCGGCAGACAAATATCAAAATGCCCATCTGTCGATTGAGCATGGCGGGGATCACAGTTTTATTGACTTCGAACGCTACCCTGAACGTATTATTCAATTCCTAAATCTTTGAGTTTTCCGCGCAGAAAGTGTAAGAATGTTCATGGATTATTGAGTAATGTCTCTTGACATCAACTAGTCTTATCCAGACTATGTGCTCCTTAAACTTTTATCGTTCGACCCTATGAAAGTGCTGTCGGTGTGCAGACCACAGTTTGAGGAACGAGAGCTGCGTGTACTATTCATGCAGTATAGATAACTTATTTTTTATCGATATAAGCATTCCGTATTATGACAGAACAATATAATGCTGGAGCCATTGAGGTTCTTAATGGCTTAGAACCAGTACGTCGCCGACCAGGGATGTATACGGATACCACGCGTCCCAATCACTTGGGACAAGAAGTCATCGATAACAGTGTCGATGAAGCGTTGGCAGGGTATGCAACCAAGGTACAAGTTATTCTTCATGCTGATCAATCGCTAGAAGTGATTGATGATGGACGAGGAATGCCTGTAGATATTCACCCAGAGGAAAAAATTTCTGGGGTAGAGTTAATTCTTTGTAAGTTACATGCCGGCGGTAAATTCTCTAATAAGAGTTATCAATTTTCTGGTGGTTTACACGGGGTTGGTATTTCAGTCGTCAACGCCTTATCCGATCGTGTTGAAGTGAAGGTGCGTCGCGACGGGCAGGTCTATGCTATTGCCTTTGAACACGGTAATAAAGTTGAAGACCTCGCCGTGACCGGAACCTGTGGACGCCGAGCGAAAGGCACGAGTGTCCATTTTTGGCCAGAAGCCAGTTACTTCGATTCCGCGAATTTTTCAGTCAGTAAGCTCGTTAATAACTTACGAGCTAAAGCGGTGCTTTGTCCCGGTTTAGAGATTACGTTTTCCGATAAAGTCAACGACAAAGAATACCAATGGTATTACGAAGATGGTTTAAAAGACTATCTCGCTGAAGGTGTGAAGGGCTTTCCGGTATTACCTGAAGAGCCTTTGACTGGCGAGTTAAAAACAGAAACAGAAGCGGCTGATTGGGCATTAATTTGGCTACCAGAAGGTGGCGAGTTGATCACTGAAAGCTACGTCAACTTGATTCCAACACCGCAAGGTGGGACACATGTTAACGGATTGCGTCAAGGCCTGCTTGATGCGATGCGTGAGTTCTGTGAATACCGCAACTTATTACCTCGTGGTGTTAAGTTAACCGGAGATGATATCTTTGAGCGTTGCGCCTTTGTTTTGTCTGTAAAAATGCAAGATCCACAATTTGCTGGGCAAACAAAAGAGCGATTGTCTTCACGTCAAGCGTCTGGGCTGGTGGCAAGTGGTGTCAAAGACTCGTTTAGTCTTTGGCTCAATGAACGCCCTCAGTTAGCGGAATTATTAGCCGAAGTCTGTATTGCCAATGCGCATCGCCGTATGCGTGCGAGTAAGAAAGTTGTCCGAAAGAAAGTGTCCTCTGGGCCTGCATTACCGGGGAAACTCACCGATTGCTCACAACAAGATTTAAGTCGAACTGAGCTGTTTTTGGTGGAGGGTGACTCGGCGGGAGGCAGTGCTAAACAGGCGCGAGATCGAGAGTTTCAAGCGATCATGCCACTACGTGGTAAGATCTTAAACACGTGGGAAGTCGCCTCAGATCAAGTTCTGGCTTCGCAGGAAGTTCACGATATCTCGGTCGCGCTGGGGATTGATCCCGATTCAGCATCTTTAGAAGGATTACGTTACGGTAAGGTATGTATTCTTGCCGATGCGGACTCCGATGGCTTACACATTGCGACTCTTTTGTGTGCATTATTTACCCGTCATTTCCGTGGGCTCGTTACTGGTGGCCATGTGTATGTGGCGATGCCGCCGCTGTTTCGTATCGACTGTGGTAAAGAAGTTCACTATGCCTTGGATGAACAAGAAAAGGCGAGCATTTTAGAGCGCTTGAGTAGTAAAAAAGCCAAAGTGAATGTGCAGCGCTTTAAAGGTTTGGGTGAAATGAACCCCTTGCAGCTTCGAGAAACCACCATGGATCCGAATACACGTCGTCTGGTGCAATTAACGATGGATGATCGTCAAGAAACGGAAGAAATGATGGACATGTTATTAGGTAAAAAACGCGCTGATGATCGTCGTCAATGGTTGCAAAACAATGGCGACTTGGCCGAAGTTGAGGTGTAGTGAATGTCAACGGAAATCAATTACGATGGCGTAGAGCAGTTACCATTACGACGGTTTACTGAAGACGCGTATCTCAATTATTCAATGTACGTCATCATGGATCGGGCATTGCCTTATATCGGTGATGGCTTGAAGCCAGTACAACGTCGGATTATTTATGCGATGTCGGAACTGGGGCTATCAGCCTCCGCAAAATATAAAAAATCGGCACGTACTGTCGGTGATGTATTAGGTAAATACCATCCGCATGGTGATTCAGCATGTTATGAGGCGATGGTTCTAATGGCTCAGCCGTTCTCATACCGTTACCCGTTGATCGACGGGCAAGGGAACTGGGGGGCACCTGACGATCCTAAATCGTTTGCCGCCATGCGTTATACCGAAGCGAAGTTATCAAAATTTTCTGAGGTTTTACTCAGTGAACTTGGTCAGGGCACAGTCGATTGGCAGCCAAACTTTGATGGCACGATGAAAGAGCCGAAAATTTTGCCAGCTCGCTTGCCACATATTTTACTCAATGGCGTCACAGGGATTGCCGTGGGTATGGCAACCGATATTCCACCACATAATGTGCGTGAAGTTGCCAATGCTGCGATTCATCTATTGGAAAACCCAAAATCTGAATTATCGGATTTAATGGAGTTTGTAAAAGGCCCTGATTACCCAACAGAGGCTGAGGTGATTTCCCCCCCAGCGGATCTGAAAAAGATTTATAACACCGGTCGCGGTAGTGTCAAAATGCGTGCATTGTGGCACAAAGAAGACCATGAGATCGTGATTACAGCGTTGCCGCATCAGGTTTCAGGCTCTAAATTACTCGAGCAAATCGCCAATCAAATGCGTGCCAAAAAGCTGCCAATGATTGAAGATTTGCGTGATGAATCGGATCATGAAAACCCAACGCGCTTCGTGTTAGTCCCTAAATCGAATCGTGTGGATTGTGATGTGGTGATGAACCACCTATTTGCATCGACAGATTTAGAGCGTAGCTATCGGGTTAACTTGAATATGATTGGCCTAGATGGTCGTCCGCAAGTGAAAGGCTTAGTGAATATTTTGGCCGAATGGCTAGAGTTTCGCCGTCATACGGTACGTGCGCGCTTGCAGCATCGTCTCGATAAAGTCATGGCACGCTTGCATATCTTAGAAGGCTTGTTGATTGCGTATCTTAATATTGATGAAATCATTGAGATCATCCGTAGTGAAGACGAACCTAAGCCAATCTTGATGGAACGTTTCGGTATTTCTGATATTCAAGCCGATGCTATCCTTGATACCAAATTGCGTCATTTGGCGAAATTGGAAGAAGTTAAGATCCGCGGTGAGCAAGAAGAGTTAGCGAAAGAGCGTGACAAGTTAGAGCAGCTACTTGGCTCTGAGCGTCGCTTGAATACTTTGATCAAAAAAGAGCTCAAAGCAGATGCAGAGAAATACGGCGATGATCGTCGTTCGCCATTAGTTGAGCGTGCCGAAGCCAAAGCGTTGACAGAACGCGAGTTGTTGCCAAGTGAAGCGATTACCGTGATCTTGTCTGAAAAAGGCTGGATTCGTCAAGGCAAAGGCCACGAAGTTGATTGCCAAAAACTCAGCTACAAAGGAGGCGATCAATACTTAGCCCATGCATGTGGTAAGAGTAATCAGCCCGCGGTATTCCTTGCCAGTGACGGCCGAAGTTATTCGCTCGAATCCCATACGCTGCCTTCTGCGCGTAGCCAAGGTGAGCCGATTACAGGTCGGTTGAATATTGCCGATGGCACGTCTATTCGTCAGGTCATTATGGGCGAAGAAGATCAGCTGTGGCTGGTTGGCTCTGATGCTGGATATGGGTTTGTGTGTAAAGGTACGGATCTTTTGTCGAAGAACCGCAGCGGTAAAGCATTAGTGAATTTACCCGCCAATGCTGAAATCTTAACGCCGAAGCCAATTGATCAGGTTGAACACGATGAAATTTTAGCGATTACCGATCAAGGTCGTATGTTGATCTTCCCAATCCGTGATTTGCCTCAGTTAAGCAAAGGGAAAGGAAATAAGATTATTAATATTCCTGGCGCGAAGGCAAAAGCTCGTGAAGAAGTTGTCTCACATTTGTTGGTGTTGCCGATGGGCTCATCGTTAACCTTATATGCAGGTAAGCGTAAGTTAGGACTTAAACCTTCAGACATGGACACCTATCGTGGCGAGCGTGGCCGCCGTGGTGGTCTATTACCACGAGGCTTGCAACGTGTCTCTGATATCGAAGTGCATCTCGATGATTCCGAATAGAGAATCAGACTAGAAGAAATAAAAACGGATCCCAATGGGATCCGTTTTTTTATTTGGTCACTAGCAGTCGAAGCTTATTCGCTGTCAGACCAACCTTCCGCATCAGAGAGATCGGGAGCGCCAGGGATATGTTTTTCTTCATTCGCCCATTCTCCAAAATCGATCATTTGGCATTTTTTACTGCAAAAAGGACGATATGGACTTTGTTCTCCCCATTCAACTGAATTGCCACATTGTGGACATTTCACGATAGTTGGTTTGTTGGACATAGCTAATTCCTAAATTGTGTCTAGTTACATACTGCGATCTGAAACGCAATATCTTGAGTACTGGCTTGGCCGGTTTCAAAATTAAGAAACTTAATGGCAAAACGATTTTTGTGACCCGAAATCATCGGATACACCCCATGTTCCATGGTGAAGGTGAGACGAATAATATGGGCATCGGTCGCTTCTGCTTGATAAAAGCCATTTTTTGCCGTTTGTGGTTGATAGTTTCCGGTTTCACGAGTGAGACGTAACCATAAATGCAGCGCATCAGAGAGCGGCTTAAAGGCACTGATCCATTGATTCGTGTCTTTGAGTTTTTCTTCATCCGATAAGTGTAACCAATAATGTAACGCAGGTAAGTCGAAGCAACATGCGCCCCCCGGCAGATTAAAGCGCTGTCGAATGGTACTTAAAAAACGGTCATTTTTCAGAGAGAGGCCAAAGCGCTCAGCATTCATCAAACTACGATGAATACCATCGATATCTTGCAGTAAAGTGCGTAAGGTGGCCTGGTCTACACCCTCGACATTTAGCCAACTGCGATACATTTGCCGTTGCTTTTCGATGTCTTTGGCTAATTCACTCTTTAGTTGAATTTGTTCAAAAATATCTAAAAGATCAAACAATGCTCGGAAAAAAAGCTGATATTGAATACCAGAAGGGGGCTGTGAGGCGTTAAGCAATTGCGCAAGCAAAGCTTCAACGCGCAGATAGATCCGCGTTTTTTCGTTGAGTGGATGTTCGAACTTATGTGTTGTCATTCAATGACCCTTTCATATTCTACTCTGACGTTTTCAAGACGAATTGCTTAAAGCTAAGTAAGCTTGATGCAACTGTGTCACTTGAGGCAACAGTGGTTTGCCCTGTAAATGATTTTGAATAATATCATCGGCATAAGATAACCGTTCTTCCCGTGTTGCTTGGGAACTAAGTATTGCCTGCGCCTGTTCAGCCGTAATGCTATCTCTTTGCATGGTTCGTTCTATCTGTATCGCTTCAGGAACATCGATGACCAAAATGCGTTGCACCAATGATTGTAAGTGATTTTCAATCAGTAAGGGAACGACTAACAATGCATAAGGGGACGTTACTTCCCTGAGTTGGTTTTGCATGCGCTGGCGTATCATTGGGTGCAATAATTGGTTGAGCCATTGTTTTTCATCGGCATTGGCAAAAATACAATTGCGTAACAGACCTCGGTTAAGAGTGCCATTATGATTGAGTATCTGTGAGCCAAAATGTCCAACAATCTTCTTTAACCCATCACTGCCCGGTGCCACGACTTCTCGAGCGACCACATCAGCATCCACAATATCAATGGCAAACTGTTCATGAAATAGGTTTGCCACCGTGGTTTTTCCACTCGCTATCCCGCCAGTGACACCAATAATTAAAGCCATATCACCAGCCTAAAAATGTCTGTAGGTACCACGTCATGATGGCATCTCCCCACATCAGGCTAATCCAGCCCGCTATCGCTAAGTAGGGACCAAAAGGAAACGCCGCATCAATGCCTTTTTTCTGCAAGCGTAATTGTACCAGTCCAAAAACAATTCCGACGACAGAGGAAAGTAAAATAATTGCGGGAAGTTGTTGCCAACCTAACCAAGCGCCGAGAGCGGCCAGCAATTTAAAATCACCGTAGCCCATGCCGTCTTTGCCCGTTAGTAGTTTAAAGCCCCAATACAAGCTCCACAATATTAAATAGCCAGCCATCGCCCCGATCACCGAATCCGCTAAACTGATTGGTGAGTATCCGAGCAATGCCAGTGTTATGCCGGCCCATAATAAAGGTAGAGTGAGCTGATCGGGTAAGAGCAATGTATCAAAATCGATAAAAGTCGCGGCAATAAGGACAAAGGTGAAAAAGAGTGCGGCAACCCCATAAGCGCTTAGCCCCAAATGATAGGCTACGGCGGCGCTCATTATGGCACTGAGAGCTTCAATTAAGGGATAACGACGTGAGATCGGTGTGTGGCAATGATGGCAGCGTCCTTTAAGCACAATCCAGCTTACTAGCGGAATATTATCAATAACACGTAATGGTTGATGGCATTGACGACATTGCGAGCGTGGTAGGCTGAGACTGATTTTTT
Source organism: Vibrio sp. (assembly GCA_052087065.1). Lineage (GTDB taxonomy): Bacteria > Pseudomonadota > Gammaproteobacteria > Enterobacterales > Vibrionaceae > Vibrio. The sequence continues at coordinate 10,478 of JBQGON010000029.1, forward strand.
CTGTGGGGGGCGTTATCCCATATTCAGGGAAACTCTCCGCACAGTCTTGTCGAAACTCTTGTTCCATGATTTTAGGCGTACGATAAATCACGACATTGAGAAAACTGCCAATGATTAAACCAAAGAGCGTTGCAAATAATGGATACAGCCAAGGATAGTAGAGAAAAATAGTCACAATTAAGACGCGCCTAGTTAGAGAAGCCATTGATAATTAGTGTCAGTTTAACTCAATATGCCAGCGAGATTAAATATTGGTAAGTACATAGCAATAATTAATCCACCAATGAGACCGCCAATGATTAAAATAAGCAGAGGTTCGAGCATTTTTTCAATATTGTCGATCTTGTGTTGTACCGCTTGTTGATAATTATGTGAGATTTTTTGCAGCATCACATCTAATTGACCGCTTTCCTCACCAATTGTGATGAGCTGAACGAAAGTATACGAGAAGAGGGTTTTATTATTGAGCGAACGATAAACCGGATGGCCACTGGATGTACGTTCGATAATCGGACTAAATTGCTGGGTAATATAAGCATTTCCCGCACTTCTTGCGCCGAGACGAAGCGCTTTGAGAATCGGTAGTCCTGAGGTTAAACAGGTGGCTGTCGTTTGGCAAAAGCGAGCTAAAGCCGCTCTTTTAAGTGTATGGCCGATAAGAGGAAAACGCAGTAAAAGGTAACTTCCCGTATATCGCAATCGTGCTGAACGTTGTATCGCATAATAGCTACTAGCGATTAAGCCCAGCGTTATAATGAGCAATACGCTGCCCCATTGCTTTAGCCAAGCTGAACCTGCAATCACCGCTTGCGTCATTGCCGGAAGCTGCGCCTCAAAGCTGGCAAATAATTGTTCAAATTCGGGAATGACCATGACCAACATCAGATAGGTGACGATGAGAGCAACCAAGAGGACCAAAAGTGGATAAAGCGCGGCTTTGATGATTTGCCGTTTCAGTGCATCACTACGTTCACGATACTGACTTAATGTGGTAAATACTTCCGCCATTTTCCCGTGATGTTCTGCAGATTCAATCAGGTTGATATAAAGGTCATCAAAATAGGTGCGATGAGAGGTTAGTGTTTTTGAAAGAGCGAGGCCTGACTCTAAGGATTCGGACAGCGCATAAAGCAATGACCGCATTGCCGTATTTTTTTGATGAGATTTGAGGAGTTCGATGGCTTGAGAAAGCGATAAGCCACTGTCTAATAATGTCGCCATTTGGCGTGTCCAGATCGAGATATTATGGCGTGTAATAGTCTGTTTTCGCAGCCAATGACGAGAAGGTGACTGTTGTTGTAACGTTAGCAATCGAATATGACGGTGCTGTAAATGTGTACGGACTTCTTGAGGCGTCAAGGCGATATAGTGGCCTGAGTGACTCACGCCGTTCTCATCAATTCCTGTCCACTTAAACCGGTAAAGCGGGAGGTGAGGCAATGTCATGCGCTATCACCGTATCTGGTACTGAGCACTCTTTGACATTCTTGTAGTGAGGTTTCTCCTTGCACAATATGTAGGGTGGCAGATTGGAGTAAAGATATCATTCCTGACTGAGCCGCTATTACCGCCAGCTCTCGCGCACTTTTTTGTTGATGTATCGCCTCACAGAGTGCTTCACTTGTCGGCAGTAATTCAAAAATGGCGAGGCGACCTTGATACCCATGATGGCATCGGTGGCAACCCATTTCATTGGCGCGATAAAGCTGTTGCTGCTCTGTGATAGCGAGTTGTTGGCACTCTTGTCGCGTAGGTGTGTAGGCTTGTCGGCATTCAGGACAAAGACGCCGTACCAAGCGCTGGGCGACGATCAATTGCAATGAAGCACTGACGAGATAACTGGCAACACCCATTTGCTGTAAGCGTTGTATGGCTTCAGTGGTTGAATTGGTGTGTAAAGTCGCTAATACAAGATGACCCGTTTGTGCTGCATTGATTGCGATATTCGCGGTTTCTTGATCGCGTATTTCGCCAATGAGAATAACATCTGGATCTTGCCGTAGTAGTGAACGCAACACCGTGGAAAAATCGAGTTTTATCTTTGGATTGACTGCGATTTGATTGATCTCAGGGAGACTGATTTCAATCGGATCTTCAACACTGGAAATATTGAGAGAATGGTGATTGATGTGCATTAATGCCGAGTAGAGCGTTTGTGTCTTTCCACTGCCAGTCGGTCCCGTGACTAAAATAAATCCTTGTGGTTGATGCAAGGCGTGATCAAACTGCTCGAATTGTTTGGGAATCAATCCTAAGTGGGCAAAATCAATGGGACGTTGTGCGGCCAATAAGCGCAGTACGATAGTTTCTCCCCATTGCGTCGGTAATATTGAAACGCGAATGTCGACTGTTTCTGTTGGGTGGTTAGGGTAATGGAGGCGACCATCTTGCGGTAACCGTTTCTGAGCGATATCAAGCTGGGCCATGATTTTTATACGAGCAGCAAAACGACGATGTAACGCTACGGGAAGCTGTTGGTGTTCGATCAATAGCCCATCACAACGAAAGCGAATACGATAAGTATGTTGATAAGGTTCAAAATGAATGTCTGACGCTTTTTTATCAATCCCCGCACATAATATCTCATCGAGTACGTGACTCACCGGCGATTGATTGCTGATCAGCTCTTCTTGCTCCAGTTGTTCATTTTCCGCTACTAAGGAAGAAAGCGCATACTCGGCTTGTGTGATTGGATTCGGTTCGGCAATGTGGCCATAGAGCTGTTGGATCGCGGTTTGAATATGATCATGGCGCGATAAAACTAGCTGAACATTGAGTCCGGTTGAGAATTGAAATTCATTTTGCAGATGCTGATCGGTTGGGTCGGCGACAGCAAGCGTGAGTTCGTGATCCGCTTTCGCTACAGGGAGCGCCTGATAATGCATAATCGGCTCTTTGAGTTGCAGCTCTTGGCACAGTGATGGATAGTCGTAATCATTTATGTTGGCGATGGGTAAATGCAATAGTGTGCTGATATGAGACAGTAATGTGTCATAAGAACAAATCGCGAGTATTTGTAACGCTTCATGCGGCGGTAGGTGCTTTTGCGCGCAAAGTTCAGTGGCTTCTTGGGCTTGTTCAACGGAAATGATATTTGCATGATGCAATAGCGTGAGTAGAGCATGCATTATTGGCACCCCACAGGAATGTAGTCAGTCAGTTGCTGGTCGGTCAGTGTCATTTCACAGCTCCATCCCAGTTGGAGGTCGCGGGATAAAGTCGCAACCGCGCCATTAGGCTGATGAAAATGAAAGGTTAGGGCACCTTGCTCTATTTTGAGTGTTCCTAATGGCGATTTATCTGACGTCACACCAAGTTGGGCAAGATCGGTATTGTCATTGAGCGCACCATGATTTTGGATATAAAGCTCAGCAGGGGTGACAAGGCCGTTAAGAAATGCGACTCCAGCCGTCAGTTGGCTTTTTAGCACGTAGTTATGATAGGCCGGAATAGCGATGGCCGATAAAGTAGCAATGATCGACACAACGATCATGAGCTCTATTAAGCTAAAGCCTTGTGCGTACTGACGAAAATTATGCATAGTCTGTCCTTGGAGAATTGGCGGATGTTATCGAGGACAGTAAAAATATTTCACTAAGGAAGCGAGGCGTTGCAAGTAAGGTTGCGAGAGGACAAGGAACAATCTGGGTATAGCATGTAAACGGCGCGTTATTTTTCTGAGATAAGTCGTAAAGTTCTACAAGCGCAGCCTGGCATGAGCGCTAAGCTGCGCGTTTTTCTTGTCGTTAGATAAAGCGCATGGATAAATCCATTGCACGGATGTGCTTGGTGAGTGCACCGACGGAAATGTAATCAATCCCCGTGGCGGCGTAGTCACGTAGAGTGTCTAGTGTAATGTTGCCAGAGTTTTCTAACGCTGCTCTGCCAGCATTGATGGTCACGGCTTCACGAATCATATCGAGAGTGAAGTTATCAAGCATTACGATATCTGCGCCCGCGTCTATCGCACGCTGTAACTCCTCTAAACTTTCGGTCTCAACTTCCACTGGTTTGCCAGGGTTGAGTTTTTTCGCCGTATCAATGGCCGCTTCAATACCACCACAGGCCATGATGTGATTTTCTTTAATCAGGTACGCATCAAAAACACCAATGCGATGGTTGAAGCCACCACCACATACGACCGCGTATTTGAGTGCATTACGTAGGCCGGGAATGGTTTTACGGGTATCGAGTAAGCGGCAATCGGTACCTTTGAGTTGCTCTACATAGCGCGCTGTTTCGGTCGCACATCCAGATAACGTTTGGATAAAGTTCATGGCATTACGCTCACCGGTTAACAAAATACGAGCAGGGCCTTGTAAGGTGCATAATGCTTGATCCGGCTGGACGCTCTCCCCATCTTTGACATGCCATTCAATCTGGACGTCGCCACCAAGTTGGGTAAAGACTTCATCGGCCCACATTTGCCCACAAAAGATCCCATGCTCACGAGTGATAATGGTGGCTTTGCTGAATTTATCACTTGGGATTAAACTGGCGGTGATATCCATGTTGGGATCGACCGTTCCGCCTAAATCCTCTTGGAGGGTATCGGTAACGGTGCGGGTGACATCGTGCTTAAGTTGCTTTTTAAGGTAGTCTAAACGCTGTTGAGTCGTATGCGTGTCTTTCATTGTATAGGTCTAATAAAATGGCAAAAGTTCGACCAATAATACGATCCTCATCGGAGGATTTCAGCCACTATTCTCGCTTTTATGAATGAGAAAGATAAAATGATCATCACAATAGCGGTAAGGAACCCATAATGATTGATAAAGATGGTTGGTTAATCAGCGCTAAGCAAGTGCCTTCCCCATTTTACGATGAACGCCCAAGTGAGACTGCCGTCTCTTTGCTGGTGGTTCATAACATCAGTTTACCACCGGGAGAGTTTGGCGGACCGTATATTGAACAGTTCTTTACTGGGCAATTAGCGGTCAATGAGCATGAGTTTTTTGCGGTCATCCAAGCCATGAAGGTCTCAGCACATTGTCTGATTCGCCGTGATGGAGAAGTCGTGCAGTTTGTCCCTTTTACAGCACGTGCTTGGCATGCGGGGCTGTCGTCATTTGCCGGACAAGCGCGTTGTAATGATTATTCTATTGGGATTGAATTAGAAGGCACCGATTTTGTTGCTTATACGGAGGCGCAATATGCCGCATTAACGGCGCTGACTCAGCAGCTTATGGCTCACTACCCAGCGATCACTATGCCAAGGATTACGGGTCATCAGTATATTGCGCCGCAACGTAAAACAGACCCCGGTTTGAGTTTCGATTGGCGACGCTTTCGGCGGGGTCTATCATCATTGTAACGCAAGCTAGAGAGTGTCGTGATACTCAACTAGGATCTGCTCAACCCAGCTAGCAATGCGTTCATCACTGAGTTCATACTGTGAGTCTTCATCTAACGCGAGCCCCACAAATTGTGTGCCGTCTGCGGTGAGTGCTTTTGATGCATCAAAATCATAGCCGTCGATGGACCAGTAACCCAGGATGTGTGCGCCGAGTTTTTTCACTTCGTCGTGCAATAATCCCATGGCATCAAGAAACCATTCGCCATACCCTTCCTGATCGCCTAAGCCAAATAACGCCACGGTTTTACCTTGCAGGGTAAGTGTTTCAATATTGTCCCAAATCTCCAGCCAGTTTTCTTGAATCTCACCAAAGTCCCACGTTGAGATCCCTAAAATAAGAAAATCATAATCATTCATCAGTGTGAGAGAGGTGTCTTTAACATTGTGGATATCCACGATTTCTTCACCGATCATCGCGCGAATTTTTTCTGCCGCCATTTCGGTGTAGCAGGTCGTTGAACCATAAAATAGACCGATTTTCATAATTACATTGTACCGATTGTGATTTGAGTGAGAATTTTAACCATAAATCGTCATGAGTTGCATCGGTTATCGTAAAAATGATGCGAAAGTAAATAAGATATTTAGCAAAACCTGAAAAACGTGGCACACTTTCACAAGTTGGTGTGTTTCTCGGTTTGTGGCTTGGGCACACTAAAAATTTATGATATTACAGAGGAATAAGATTCCTATGTGTGAGGAGAGGATGTGACTGAGGCTATTTCGCCCGATCAAGGATTGGTTGAGCAATTTTTAGATGCGATGTGGATGGAAAGAGGATTATCCGAAAACACATTATCATCTTATCGTACCGATCTTAACAAGCTTCTTAATTGGATGAATAGTCACAATTACCGCCTCGACTTCATTAGTGTCAGTGGGTTACAAGAGTTTCAATCTTGGTTGGTCGATTGTGAATACAAACAAACGTCGCGGGCGCGAATGATCTCAGCGATTCGGCGATTGTTTCAATATTTGCATCGGGAAAAAGTACGCGGTGATGACCCGAGCGCTTTGCTTGTTAGCCCTAAACTGCCTAAACGTCTGCCTAAAGATTTATCAGAGCAACAGATTGAGTCTTTACTCGACGCTCCGGATCCTAATATTCCGCTAGAATTACGTGACAAAGCGATGCTAGAGCTACTCTATGCAACGGGCTTACGTGTCACTGAGTTAGTGTCACTGACGATGGAAAATGTCAGTTTACGCCAAGGTGTAGTCAGGGTCATTGGTAAAGGTGGCAAAGAGCGTCTTGTGCCGATGGGAGAAAATGCCGTCGATTGGATCGAAACGTTTTTGCAACAAGGCCGTATCCACTTATTAGGTGAGCAATCTTCTGATGTTGTATTTCCGAGTCGCAGAGCGAAGCAGATGACGCGGCAAACTTTTTGGCATCGGATCAAGTATTATGCGATCAAAGCGGAGATTGATGTTGAACTTCTCTCTCCCCATGTATTACGCCATGCTTTTGCGACACATCTGCTTAACTATGGTGCAGACCTTAGGGTCGTACAAATGTTACTGGGTCATAGTGATTTATCCACAACGCAAATCTATACGCATGTCGCGACAGAGCGACTAAAACAACTCCATCATGAGCACCATCCAAGGGCTTGATCTTTTATTTGAGGTGATTTGAATGATTTTATTCCGTCGACTATTTATTGTAGCGCTCCCCATCGTGGCATTACTAACGGCTCCCGTTAGTGTGGCAGACACGCAATCGAATGGTGTAATGAAACACGCCAATATTGATAAGCAAGTGCTCCAATCGCGTTTAGGTCAATTGGGCATTAAAATACTCGATATTGAGCCTGCCGGTATTGATGGCTTAGTGGAAGTTCATACCAACGGTGGGGTGCTTTATACGACGCCCAATGCAGATAAGTTTATTGCTGGTACGTTGTATGGCATGGATAAGTCGGGTAAATACGTCGATCTACTGGCTAAACGTCAAGCGCCTTTGAATGCCAAGAAAATTGCCGCCGAACGAGATAACATGATCGAGTATAAAGCGGATAATCAAAAATATGTGGTTACTGTGTTTACTGATATTACCTGTGGTTATTGTGCTAAACTGCACAGCCAGATGAAGCAATACAATGACGAAGGGATCACCGTTCGTTACCTTGCTTTTCCTCGCCAAGGTCCGCATAGCGAAGTGGCTTCACAGATGGCCTCCATTTGGTGTGCTAAAGATCCGGTCGCCGCAATGGATGAAGCGAAACAATCGCATCGCTTGCCACAACCTGGCGATAAGATTGCACAGTGCGAGCAAGAAGTGGCACATCAGTTTCAGCTAGGGCAATCACTCGGTGTAAACGGAACACCTGCTATTTTCTTGCCAAATGGTGAAATGATTGGGGGCTATTTACCTCCTAAGCAGTTGTTATCTCGTTTGCAACAATCGTAAGACACAATAATGGATTTGGGTTTCCTCAGTGAAACCCAGTAAACCTATGATAGAAATACGCAGAAGACCAGACCCCGACCTCGCCCAATTACCCGACTCGATACCTGAATTGTTACGTCGCTTATATATTAACCGAGGTGTGACGGATTCAGGGCAGTTAGATAACAGCACCAAAAGCCTACACTCCTATCAACACCTATTGGGTATTGAACAAGCGGTCAGTTTGCTGTTTGAGGCTATTCGTACGTCTCAACGCATTATTATTGTGGGTGATTTTGATGCCGATGGCGCGACCAGCTCGGCGCTATCGGTGCTCGCCTTACGGATGTTGGGATACCACAACGTAGACTATTTAGTCCCGAATCGTTTTGAAGATGGCTATGGATTGAGTCCAGAAGTGGTCGAGCAAGCGAAAGAAATGGGCGCTGAAGTCATCATGACGGTGGATAATGGTGTTTCGTCGATAAGTGGTGTTGAGGTTGCTAAGCAACACGGCATGACAGTTGTTGTGACTGATCACCATTTACCCGGTGAGGCGCTCCCCAATGCGGATGCGATTGTTAACCCTAATTTGCAAACGTGCCACTTTCCTTCCAAAGCGCTGGCTGGTGTCGGTGTCGCGTTTTATTTGATGATGGCGCTGTGCGTGCACATGCGTAAAAATCAGTGGTTCACTGAGCAAGGTATGACAGAACCTAAATTGATGGAGTTGATCGATTTAGTCGCGCTAGGCACAGTTGCCGATGTGGTGCCATTAGATAAAAACAACCGCATTTTAGTCCATCAAGGGCTACAACGTATTCGAGCAGGTAAGGCTCGCCCAGGCATTCAGGCGTTGATTGAAGTGGCTAAACGAGACTCGCGCCGCTTAGTCGCAGCAGATTTTGGCTTTGCTTTAGGCCCGCGTATTAATGCGGCGGGTCGTCTTGATGATATGTCGTTTGGGGTCGAGCTTTTAATGAGCAATAACATTCACGCCGCGCGCCGTATGGCCTCCGAGTTGGATGGGCTCAATCATACTCGCCGTGATATTGAAGCGGGCATGAAGCAAGAAGCCATGGCTTTCTGTGAACGATTACAGTTGGGCGGGGAACAATCATTACCATATGGTTTGGTGCTGTTTCAGCGTGATTGGCATCAAGGGGTGATTGGTATTCTCGCATCGCGCGTCAAAGATCAGTTTCACCGCCCAGTGATTGCCTTTGCTGATGGTGGAGAGGGGACCTTGAAAGGGTCATGCCGCTCTGTACCGGGACTGCATATGCGTGATGCACTCGATCGTTTGGATAAGCAAGCGCCAGGGATTATCCTCAAATTTGGTGGCCATGCGATGGCCGCAGGATTGACGATTGTTGAATCTGAGTATGACCGCTTTTCTCGTTTGTTTGATGACATCGTCCGTCAAGAACTCGATGAAAGTCAGCTCAAAGGCATTATTCTCAGTGATGGGGAGTTATTGCCTGAGCAATTATCAATGACGGTTGCACAAATGTTGCGTGCTGGTGGGCCTTGGG
>JBQGON010000030.1:0-28135 GCA_052087065.1 Vibrio sp.
TCCTCGGTTAAGAAACGGTAGTCACCCGCTTCTAAATCCTCATCAAGCACGATGGCACCGACACGCTCACGGTGCAGCCCCACCACTTTGTTGCCCAATGCGGCAAACATCCGCTTAACTTGGTGGTATTTACCTTCGTGAATGGTCAATAGCACCTCGGTTTTATCAATGATTTCCAGTTTGGCTGGTAAGGTATTGTCACGCTCATTACGCAGCTCAATACCCGCGGCAAACTGTTGCACGTAATCAGCTTGCACTGGATCGGCCAACCATACGCGATAGGTTTTCTCACATTTATGTTTTGGTGAGGTAACCCGGTGTGACCACTGCCCATCATCGGTGATTAACACCAACCCTGTCGTGTCCGCATCTAAACGACCTGCAAAGTGCAAATCTTTCATATTCGCTTCATCTAACAAAACAAACGCCGTGTCGTTATAATCATCAACATGCGTGCACACAAACCCTTGTGGTTTATGCAACATGATATAACGCGGCCCTGATAACGTTAGTTCACGGTCGCCCCATAACACTGTATTTTCATCAGTGACATGTACGGCGCCTTTCTTAAGAACTGCCCCATCAACTTCAATGTCACCATTTTTGAGAAGCATTGTCGCTTCTTTGCGTGTCACGCCTAACACGTCACACAAAAATTTATCTAAACGCATGCATACCTCATCTGCTTTAAGTCAGGTATTATACCTATCCTGATTCAATTAGTTGAGCCATTTCACAGAATTTATTTTAATCATGTATCAATTACGCCCCTACCAGAGTGATTCGGTCAAAGCCGTGATCCATTATTTTCGTCACCACCACACCCCTGCGGTTATTGTGTTACCGACTGGCGCTGGCAAGAGCTTGGTGATTGCAGAGCTCGCCCGGCTCGCCAAAGGGCGCGTGCTGGTGCTCACGCATGTCAAAGAATTAGTCGAGCAAAATCATGCCAAATACGAAAGTTACGGACTCAACGCCGCGATTTTTTCGGCCGGATTAGGGCGCAAGGAAACCGATGAAAAAGTCGTCTTCGCCTCCGTGCAATCGATGGTGAACGGCCTCGATGAATTTTCTGAGCAATTCTCCTTGTTGGTGATTGATGAATGCCACCGCGTACCCGACAATGAAAACAGCGCGTATCGCAAAGCCATTACACACTTACAATCCGTCAATCCCAACATCAAAGTGCTCGGACTCACGGCGACACCATATCGGTTAGATATGGGCTGGATTTATCGCTACCATACCCGTGGTCAAGTGCGCACCGAGCAAGCCCGTTTTTTCCATGATTGTATTTTCGAGCTGCCCATTCGTTACCTCCTTGATGAGGGTTTTCTCACGCCCGCCCGGATTCTTGACATGCCCGTACTTGGGTACGACTTTTCTTCAATTCGCCCTTCAGCGAACGGTTACTATAAACAAGACGATTTAAACTCAGTGCTCAAAGAGTCGCAACGTGCGACCCCTGCGATCATCGAACAAGTGGTGGAGTATGCGCAACCGCGTAAAGGCGTCATGATCTTTGCTTCCACGGTCGACCATGCCAAAGAAATCCTTGGCTACTTGCCGCCCTCAGAATCAGCACTTGTCATCGGCGATACCAGCGCTGACGAACGCGATGACATCATTGAACGTTTCAAACAGCAAAAACTGAAATACCTTGTTAATGTATCGGTGCTTACCACTGGCTTTGATGCTCCGCATGTGGATTTGATTGCCATTTTACGCCCGACAGAATCGATCAGTTTATACCAACAAATCATCGGTCGTGGTCTGCGTTTGGCCCCCGACAAGCAAGAATGTTTGGTACTAGAATACGCAGGCAATCACTACGATCTCTATCAGCCTGAAGTCGGCGATCCACCGCCAGATTCAGACAGCGAAATCGTTACCATTCCCTGCCCTGCTTGTGGTTTTAATAACAACTTTTGGGGCAAACTCGATGCCAATGGCTTTCTTATCGAACATTATGGCAGGCGTTGCCAAGGCTACTTTGAAGATGACGAAACCGGCGAAAAAGAGGAATGTGGCTATCGGTTCCGCGCCAAATTCTGTGGCGAGTGCGGCGCAGATAACGACATTGCCGCGCGACGCTGCCATACCTGCGATGCGGTGTTAGTCGATCCAGATAAAAAACTGCGCGAAGCACTCAAACTCAAAGACGCGATGATCATGAATTGTGTTGACCTGCGTATGGAGGCAGGCAAAAATCAACTGGGTAAACCGCAACTCAAAGTGATTTATCAAAGCGATCAGGGCGCTGAGATCAGTGAAGTTTGGCCCTTGTGGACAAAAACGCAAAAAACCAATTTCTTACAACAGTTTGTCAATCCGCAATTGGTGGATAGACACCGCCCCTTCACGGATACCGCACCGACTAAAATAGCCAATCAAGAACATCGCTTCCGTCCGCCAGAAATTATCATTGCGCATAAAAAGGGGCGCTTCTGGAACATTCGCGATAAACTGTTTGAACGCCCAGCCGATCCCAAACTTTTATTGGCCGATCACGAGCAGGTTCAGTTCTGATTCATCTTCACTGCGTTAACATCGGCATTCATGTATAAACTGGTGGTAATATTGTATTGAGTTATCCTGTCGGTAACCTTGCGATGTTCACCAGAGACGAAAAGGGTGTTCTCTATGCGGATGAATCATTTGAAAATGTATCTATGGCCAGTCATTCTCGTCGGAGCCTCACTGCCAGCGTGGGCCAATGATCACTTTCCTTCACCCGCCACTAATATGTATGATGCGCCTAACGGCACGCAAATCGAAATCGCAGACGATCAACAGCAAGTCTTTAAAGCGGTGCATAATGGTGATATCCATCCTTTTTCGGCGCTGTATGACAAAGTGGATCAACAATTACACGGGCGTGTCATCAAGGTTGAACTCAACCAGAAAAATCACCAATGGGTGTACGAACTCAGACTGGTCTATCAAGATACCGTCTATAACGTTAGTTATAATGCCAAATCATTAAATATGACGGCCATTCGTGGACGTAATGTTACGGCAGTACTTAAATAAACACAGTGGAAAATCATGAAAATACTCGTTGTCGAAGACGATGTTCGCTTAGGCCAACAAATTATCGAAACCCTAGAAAGCCACGATTGGGTTCCTGAACTGTCGCAAGATGGCGTCGATGCGCTCTATCGCGCCACCTCTGAAGAGTGGGATGTCATCGTTTTGGATCTTGGCTTACCCAAACTCGATGGGTTAACAGTGCTCAAAAGCATGCGCGATGAAAATATTAACACCCCAGTTGTCGTGCTCAGCGCCCGAGACAACCTAACGCAACGAGTCGAAGGCCTGAATGCTGGAGCGGATGATTACTTAACCAAGCCCTTCGAGGTGGTAGAGCTGATTGCCCGTATTCGCGCGCAATTACGCCGCGCATCCGGTAACGCCTCGCCCATTCTCCAAGTCGGCGATTTGAGCCTCGATACCCGCAGCTCGAAAGTGATGTGGAAAGGCACCCCAGTGAGTTTGACGGCACTGGAATATAAAGTCATCGCGTACTTTATGCACAATGCCGATAAAGTCATCTCACGTACCGAGCTGGTCGAACACATTTACAAGCAAGACTTCGACCGAGATTCCAACACAATTGAAGTGTTTATTGGCCGGATTCGTCGCAAAATCGCGCCCAATATCATTAAAACGGTCCGTGGTTTAGGTTATCAACTGCATGCAGAATAAACACACTGATGGGCATAAAACGCAGCTCAGTTTAAAAAGCCGCTTTTTATGGGCGGCGACACTCTGGGTTAGCATCATGGTGGTCTCCGCTGGGTATTTGATCCCATCACTGGTGAAAAACTACCTCGTAGAAAGCACCCAAGATCAAATGCGCTTAGCATTAGATGAAATCACCGCCAACCTCAATACCGATAAACAAGGCCACCTACTGTTATCTCATCGACTGTCCGACCCGCGCTATGGTCAGCCGTATAGCGGTTATTATTGGTCGGTCACGATGAAAAAAGACCAATTACGCTCACGCTCACTGTGGGATAAAACCCTGCATACTGACAATTCTGGTCTCAAACCGGTGGTCAAAGGTGCTCGGGGCGAACCGCTGCTCACGCTCAGCCGAACGATCTATTTACCCAACGTTTCTCATGCCATTCATATCACGGTCGGGATTGATCAAGCCCCGATGCAAAGTACCCTACAACAAATTATGGGACAGCTCTGGACCATTCTTGCCTTGCTATTTTTTGGCATCTTGCTGTTTGTCAGTATTCAAGTCTCTTGGTCGTTACTGCCATTAAAACGCATGCAGCGCGAGTTAGCCGCGCTGCGTAATGGAGAGCAATCATCACTGAACAATCGTTATCCGCGCGAAGTATCGCCGCTAGCAGATGATCTCAATGCTCTATTGTTTCATTATCAAGAGCTGTTAGAGCGTGCCAGAAACCAATCAGGCAACCTTTCTCATGCGTTAAAAACACCATTATCGGTGCTAAAAAATGACGTTGCCCAGCTCAATCAAACCGACTCCGAACGCCTGTCTGAACCACTTAAGCAAATCCAAGCACAAATTGATTATCATTTGGGCCGTGCTCGCATGGCAGGATCTAGTAATATTTTATCGGTAAAAACCAACCCAAGCTCGCGAGTCGATGCCATCGCGATGGCGTTTGATAAAGTGTATGCAACGCGCGATATCATATTAGTCAATGAGCTCGATTCAGAATTGTATGTTGCGGTTGAAGAGTCAGACTTTGATGAAATGGCTGGCAACCTGCTAGAGAACGCCTATAAATGGTCAACCTCATTGATTCGTGTTTATACAGAAAATGAGCAAGAAGGCTGGATTGATTTGTGTATTGAAGACAATGGTAACGGCATTGACCCGGCCCAAATCAATCAGGCAGTGCAACGCGGTGTACGTCTCGATGAAACCACACCGGGCACTGGGCTTGGCTTAAATATTGTCAGCGAAATGGCGCACAGCTACCGAGGCAGCCTGCGTTTAGAAACCGGCCACTTGGGCGGTCTCAAAGCTTGCTTACGGGTTAAAGTCGCTGGAACCAATCATTCTTAGCGGTTAGCGTCAACACTCCCCTATATATTTGCATACACAGCTAAGCCATAAAAAAACCTCGAACACTGGCAGGTGTTCGAGGTTTATTCGCGTTACGCCATCACGTTTTTGTGGACAACCCTATAAAGGATAGTAAAGAGAGGACAAATCTCTTTATGTGAAGACAAGCGAATTCTGGATTAACGAGATTGCTCACTGTAATGCCCAAATGGATAGGGAATTTCACGGTTGTGCATCTCGCCTAAAATAAGTCGGCGGATATTGGCTTTTAGATACAAAGCGCCAGTGGCTAGATACCCATCTTGCACTAATCGCCTGGGATCAAACTCAAACGAAATAGTATGCGACAGCATTCTGTAACGAGATACTTTTGCTGCGCGTTTGGCATAATCACAATCCTCACATAACTCAATCTCTTCGTCAAAGCCACCAATCGCGTGATGCGTTTGTTTGGTTGAGAATAAGCATGCCCCAACAGCGGTCGGGAAAAAGTACTGACTCAAGAACAAGCCGGCATTAAACACCCCATACCCTGCTTTGTATTTAAACGGGGCTTTACTCACGTTACGGTACACACCAGCAACGTCTAAGTTGCGTTTATCCAAATCTTTCATCGCGCTCGCCAAGAAATCCGGCTCTAATCGCGTATCGGCATCTAAAAATAACACTCTATCATGCTGGGCTAACTTTACACCCGTATTACGGCCCAAACTAACACCGCGTTTTTCCATACTATGGACACGTAAGTTCGATAAGTGAGGCGCATAGGTATTGGCAATCTTGACCGTTAAATCCTCACTGGCTGAATCGACAACAATTACTTCAAAGTTACGATAATTCTGTACCACTAAATCACTCAACAAACGACTGATGCGTTTTTGCTCGTTTAACGTAATGATCACGATGCTGATTGGCTTCATAAGGCTTATCCTTGTTGGTTGCGCCACGTTGATTATCAATCTAGCAAAGCCCAACTGAACGAAGAATGAGCCCATTATTCACATTCCATTCATACTCATGAAGCACTTTGTTTTCTGGTATTGTATTGAAAACTCAGCACGTTCTATTTTTTTATTGCTCTGGAATAGGAGTAATGATAGTATCCGCGCTCGCTTTGTTGCAGTTTTATCTGTAACTGCGATTTACCACGGAGTGCAAGGTCGCATGCACACGTGATGTTTTTTTACTATTTTGAGAGTAAATACTATGAAATTTGAAGCAGTAGTACGTACTGAACTAGGTAAAGGTGCGAGCCGCCGCCTACGTCTTGCTGGCAACTTCCCTGCTATCGTTTACGGTGGTGAAGCAGCTCCAGTAGCAATCCTTTTGAACCACGATGACGTTCTTAACCAAATGGACAAACCTGAATTCTACGAAACAATCACTCTAGTGATTGACGGCGCAGAAGTTAAGGTTAAGCCTCAAGACGTTCAACGTCACGCGTTCAAGCCAAAAGTTGAACACATGGACTTCATCCGTATCTAATTCCCTTACCAGGAATTTTTCGGATTACATCCAGCCTTTTGCATATTAGTTGATGTTCAGTCTTACCAACTGACTATCACAGAAAATTCGAAACCCCGATGCTACCAACATCGGGGTTTCACCGTTTTAAGCACCTGAAAACCTCTTCAACCATCTCCTCCCCAATAATAAATAAACCTCGTAGTGAAAACCACTCCCCCTTCTCCCTTTTATCACAGCCTTTGCGGTAGTGAACATAAAAATATCATATAAAAATGAGCCATAAAAAAGGGAGCGATTTATCGCTCCCTAGTGATGATGAAAAAATCATTATAAGAATGCGCGGTAAGGCAGCTCAGGATCATTTTTGAAAATGTCAGAAAAACCACGGAAGTGTTGGTAATGAATACGGCCTTTATCGGTTGGATAAGTGTACTTGCCGCCAACTTGCCAGAAGAAAGGAGCGAAGCTATATTGAAGACGCTCTTTCTTCATGTTCCACAGAACCTCAATTTCACGAGGATCGTTTTGGAAGTTAGCCCAAATGTCATGATGGAAAGGAACTACAACCTCACAGTTCAAAGACTCAGCGGCGCGAAGAATGTCTGAAGAGGTCATTTTATCAGTAACGCCACGAGGGTTTTCACCAAAAGAGAGTAGTGCCACGTCGATCTTGTGATCATTACCGTGTTTCGCATAGTAGTTAGAATAGTGCGAGTCACCCGAGTGGTAAACGGATCCCCCGGTGGTTTCCACGAGGTAGTTGACTGCGCGCTCGTCCATACTATCTAAAATCTCTTTGTCTAGAGAAGATGTCCCTTCTGGTAGTGTCACCAGTGCAGTACGATCGAATGCATCTAGCACTTTAATGGTCACGTCTTTAATTTGAATCTCATCGCCTACTTTGGCAATCACGCAGCGTTCTTCTGGCACACCCCATTTCATCCATAGATCAACACACGCTTTAGGGCCGATGAATTTGACGTGTTCGCCACAGTTTTGTAGAACAGCGGCAGCCACGTTAATGTCGATATGATCACCGTGGTCGTGAGAGGCCATGACGGCATCAACTTCTTTTATCGCGAATGGGTCTAGCGGGAAGATAGCCGTACGTAAGTTGGGCTGAAGAGCTTCAACGCCTCCCATACGCATCATTTGGTGTTGGTTCTTCATTTTTTTTACCGCTTGTGTTTTTTTACCCGTACCACACCAGAAATCCATAGATAGGTTGGCACCGCCTTCTGATTTTAGCCAGATCCCCGTACAACCTAACCACCACATAGAGAACGTGTTGGGTGCAACAACCGTTTGCTCAATCTCTTCATTGAGCCAAGTCCCCCACTCAGGGAATGTATTTAGGATCCAAGACTCGCGGGTGATTTCGTTTACATTGCTCATGATCATACCTTCTATTTATTTCACGAATTTGACTAATTTTGGGGTGTAAGGAGCCAAGCGCCTTAATTTGAACAAAGGCACTGAGCTAAGATTTATAATTATTTGGGGCGGAGGTGCCCTTTAGATTTAGACTAAGATGACTTGCGTCCCTTGAGCCTCAATCTGTTTAACAACATCTGGATTAGCCGCTTTACCAGTAATCACAATGTCTATTTGCTTGGTATTGCAAAATAACATGCCAGTTCGCAGTCCTACTTTAGAGCTGTCTACAACAACGACCAATTTATCGACTTGCTCCAACATTTGTTGTTCGGCAACCGCCGTGAGCATATCGGCTTTATACAGGCCTACATCAGTCAGGCCTTTGCCTGATGTAAACATCCAGTTTCCGGCATATCCCTCCAATGAGTTCGGTGCAGGGTTTAAAAAGATGTGCTGTGCCTTATTGTATTGCCCGCCAATGATGATTACGTCGTCATGATCCTCATTAATCAAGTAGCTAGCGAGAGGAAAGTAGTTCGTCACAATCTGAACGTCTTCTCCACATAATTGCTGGCCTAAGAGAAAGGCCGTGGAACCACAGTTGATGACGACGGTATCCCCCGCCTGACAGATCCCAGCAGCAGCATGCGCTATTTGAGCTTTCTCTTCATAAAACTCAGTACTGTTTATATTAAGGGGTGACCACTTTCTCTTTTGGTTTTCTATTTTTTCAGCGCCATTGCGTACTTTGCGAAGTTTGCCAAGCTCATCTAATTTTGCAATATCACGTCGAGCGGTCGCTGGCGAAACACTAAAACTATCAATAATTTGAGACACGTTAATCGTCTGCATTTCTTCTAATAACGACAATATACCGTTGTGTCTTTGTACTTCATTCATATTGAACACTCTATTGGTCTCTATAACCACTTAATGATTAGTTTTGATTTAATTTGAGTCTAACAATCACACCAATGATTGTCAAACCACCCTGAAATAAAAATAAGATCTACGTCACCATTAAACACAAAGCTTTGTTTTTAATGGTTTTTATGTTTTCAGCGTGATCCAAAGCTCAATTAGGCACATTCTGATAGTGAATAATTGATTTAAATCAAAGTAATCACAAGTGAGCATTGAATGATTACTTTTGATTGTTAAAGTAAATGTCGTGAGCAAAACAAGACACCTTTGAATCCTACGCATCATTAAAAAATACAAATTATATTAAGGGTAAAGATATGGAGTTCTTATACGACATCTTCTATATATTTTACAGTCAGGTTATGACCAAAGCACCTTTATTGCTTGGTCTAGTGACTTGCCTCGGTTACATTCTTCTCAAACGCGATGCAACGACTGTTATCTCTGGTTCAATTAAAACCATCGTTGGTTTTATGATTGTTCAAGTCGGTGCGAGTACACTGGTATCGGGGTTTAAACCCGTTATTGAAAAGATGAGTGAAATCCATGGTCTGACAGGTTCGGTCATCGATCCTTACACCACCATGATGGCGACCATGGAAACCATGGGAGATAACTACTCCTGGGTGGGTTACGCCGTCCTTATAGCACTAGGGATTAACATCCTTTTAGTCGCTTTTCGTAGAATAACAGGTATCCGTACTATCATGCTCACGGGGCACATCATGTTCCAACAAACGGGCCTGATTGCTGTTTTCTACTTCGTATTAGGGGCCAGCATGTGGGAAACCATCATCTACTCTGCCATATTAATGGCGTTGTATTGGGGTATCTCATCAAACATCATGTTCAAACCGACACAAGAAGTCACCGGTGGTGCAGGGTTTTCCATTGGTCACCAACAGCAGTTTGCTTCTTGGATTGCAACCAAAGTCGCGCCCAAACTAGGCGATAAAAACGACAGTGTTGACCACATCAACTTACCAAAATTGCTGCACATTTTTCACGATAGTATTGCGGCGACAACGCTAGTGATGACCATATTCTTCGGCATTATTCTTCTTTCTTTCGGGCTTGATAACCTACAACAGATGGCCGGACACACACACTGGCTAATCTACATTTTTGAAACCGGCCTAAAATTTGCGGTGGCGATTCAAGTTATCGTAACGGGTGTGCGCATGTTCGTTGCCGAACTTTCAGAAGCGTTCAACGGTATTTCTCAACGCCTCATTCCCAATGCGGTACTTGCCATTGACTGCGCGGCTATTTACGCCTACTCACCAAACGCGATGGTATTTGGTTTCCTTTGGGGGGGCTGTCGGTCAATTTGCAGCAGTGATCGCCATGTTGGAATTCAACGCGTCAATTATGATCATTCCTGGCTTTATTCCTATGTTCTTCTCTAACGCAACGATCGGTGTATTTGCTAACCATTTTGGTGGCTGGAAAGCGGTCATGAAAATCTGTTTTGTGATGGGCATCATTGAGGTATTAGGCTCAGCATGGGCCATTCACATCTTCGCCCAATCAGGAACTGAGTTTAATGGCTGGATGGGTATGGCTGACTGGGCTATCGTTTTCCCTCCAATTATGCAAGGTATCTCGATATCAAGTATGTTCTTCTTCGTAATTCTAGCACTCGCGGGAGTTTACATGTTCTTCGCATCCAAAACGCTAAGAGCAGAAGAAGATGAACAAGCACAGCAAGCGCAAATCATGACAGCCTCAACTCCTGAAGGCATAGAAATAGAAGTACCCGCAAAATCCGAGGCCATTTCAAACACAGCTCAAGCAGAACACACAACCGAGCAGGCCCCCGTACGAGTCTTAGTATGCTGTGGGTCGGGTCAAGGCTCATCGATGATGTGTTCAAAGAAAATTAAAGAGTACCTAGATAAAAAAGGGGTACCCGCGACCACGTTTAATAGTGCGATTACCGATTATAAATCCTATTTAGGCTCGTTCGACATTATCGTAACTTCTATTGCTCTTGCTGAAAAAATCACCAACCTACCGGATGGTAAACAGCAGCTAGCAGTGAAGAACATGATTATGGTGAAAACCTTTGGTGATGAACTGATTTCTCTAATCAAAAATAACTCCCACAAATAATCCAGTTAGACCAGTGGCAACGCTACAGGTTAATAAAAAAGACTAATGAAAATTAGTAAGTGAGCAAACAATGAACTTAAAAGAATCGCTGATTACAAACAACTCAATCTGCCTAAACGCTAAAGCAACCGATTGGCAGTCAGCCATTAAAATCGGTACCGATGCATTAATCAAAGCGGGCGTAGTAGAAGCACGTTACTACACAGCAATCATCAACGCAGTGTCAGTTGAAGGCCCTTACATCTGCATCCATGATGCATTCGCAATGCCGCATTGTCGTCCAGAAGATGGCGTCATCAAAACAGGGTTCGCCCTCACTGTATTGGAAACCCCCATCCTATTTGATGACATAGATGAACCTGTAGATGTGCTAATTACGTTAGCGGGTAAAGATTCCGACGAGCATATCGAAGGCACCATGGAGGTCGCGAACCTAATTGAATTTGATGAAGATTTCTCAAAGTTGCGTGCATGTAAAACACCACAAGAAGTGGTGAATTTGATTGATATGGCACTAGCACAAACTGCTATAGCGTAAGGAGCTGACATGTCCAAATATAGCCAATTAAAACAGCGTGTTCTAGCGGCTAATCTGCTGCTTCCAAAGTACGCTTTAGTGACATTTACGTGGGGAAATGTCTCTGAATTTGACCGTGACAGCGGCGTGATTGCCATTAAGCCATCGGGGGTTGAATACAGTGACATGACGGCTGAAGACATCGTGGTCGTTGATTTAGAGGGCCATATTATTGAAGGGAAAATGAACCCTTCGAGTGATACGGCAACTCATTTAGAACTTTATAAGTCATTCCCAGAGATTGGCGGCATTGTTCACACCCATTCTCGTAATGCAACAAGTTGGGCACAAGCAGGCATTGATATTCCAGCGTTGGGGACGACGCATGCAGACTACTTTTACGGAGACATTCCGTGTACTCGTCAACTATCGAGCCGAGAAATTGCAGACCAATACGAGAAAAATACGGGCCTAGTGATCATCGAAGAGTTCACTAAACGCTGCATTGACCCGATAGCGGTGCCAAGTGTCATCGTTGTCGGACATGCCCCTTTTTCTTGGGGAAAGGATGCGAAAGACGCGGTACATAACGCCGTTGTATTAGAAGAAGTATCCGCCATGGCATTGGCGACGCGTTCATTAAATAGCAGTATTAAAATTCAGCCTGAATTATCAGATAAACACTACCTACGTAAGCATGGTGAAAATGCTTACTACGGTCAGCTATAAGCCTAGTGCCAGGACAAACGATGTATCAACGCTTGCGTTAGATCGTGATAGAACCGTGTTAACGGATGCCCTATCCATCTCGGGCAAAAACAGTCGATGGTCAATGCACTTAGCCAAACAGTGTTCGCCAAGTGATGGCTATTGCTAACCATCAACCTCATCGATCACAGCATCAATAAGCGGGCTTAGGCATCGCAGGGATCAATGCTAACAGCCCCTGCTTAAGCCATATGTAAAACCGATAATAATCCAGATGAGACAACTCATCTAATACGTGAACAAACTAAAGGATAGAACCATGACTCAACCAATAATCCAGATCGCCCTAGACCAAACTAACCTAGCCGCAGCAATTGAAGTTGCGAGTAATATAGAAAGCTTCGTTGATGTCATTGAAGTCGGCACGATTTTAGCGTTTGCAGAGGGAATGACCGCGATTTCAACACTACGTAAAAACCACCCTGACCATATTTTAGTCTGTGATATGAAAACAACAGATGGCGGCGCAATCCTCGCTCGCATGGCTTTTGAAGCGGGCGCAGATTGGATTACAGTATCAGCCGCTGCTCACATTGCGACCATCGAAGCATGTAAAAAAGTAGCCGATGAATTTAATAACGAAATTCAAATCGAAATTTACGGTAACTGGACAATGCAAGATGCACAGGCTTGGGTTGACCTTGGAGTTACACAAGCCATTTACCATCGTTCGCGTGATGCAGAACTCGCTGGTATAGGTTGGACAGAAGCAGACTTAGTGAAAATGCGCGCACTTTCGGACTTGGGTCTCCAACTTTCCATTACAGGCGGGATTGTTCCTGAAGATTTATATCTATTTGAAGGCATTAAAGCGAAAACATTTATCGCAGGGCGCGCTCTTGTCGGCGATAAAGGCAAAGAGACCGCCGAAGCACTGAAAGCACAAATTAATCGCTACTGGAAGTAGGAGGCGCTATGTACCAAAACCTACCGCGTCATCTTGTAGGGCTTTATGAAAAAGCCCTACCGAATGACTTTAGTTGGGAAGAAAGGCTCAAAGCGACTAAAGAGTTAGGCTTTGACTTTCTAGAAATATCGATTGATGAATCAGATGAAAGGCGTAGTCGCTTAGATTGGGTTGATGAGCAAATTTACGAACTTCGCCATTTATGTGAAACGTACCAAATCCCGCTGCAATCAA
This sequence comes from Vibrio sp., assembly GCA_052087065.1. GTDB lineage: Bacteria > Pseudomonadota > Gammaproteobacteria > Enterobacterales > Vibrionaceae > Vibrio. The sequence continues at coordinate 13,369 of JBQGON010000030.1, forward strand.
TGTGCTTAAGTGTGCATCGTAAGTTTCCATTTGGTTCTGCAGACCCAAGCGTGCGTGAACAAGCCGTCATTCATATGGAAAAAGCCATCACGTTGGCCTATAAACTGGGTATTCGGACCATTCAACTGGCCGGTTATGATGTTTACTACGAGCCAGCAGACAACGAGACGCACCTTCGGTTTATCGAGGGTATGAAGCTGTCGGCTAAGTTAGCCGAGCGTGCTGGGGTAATGTTGGCGGTTGAAATCATGGACACCGACTACCTAAATTCACTCAGTAAGTTTGAAGTGTTGAATCGTGAAATTAATTCACCCTACTTCACGGCTTATCCAGATGTAGGCAATATTTCTGGGTGGAATTACGACATCGTGGCAGAACTTAAACTGAGTAAGCCACGCATTACACAGATCCACCTAAAAGATACGCATCGCGTCGCTCCTGGATACAAAGGGCAGTTCCGTGATCTTGTCATCGGCGAAGGGGAAGTTGATTTCATCGCTATATTCAAAACATTGAAAGAAACTGCATGTGTGCTGCCACTGGTGATTGAAATGTGGGCGCAAGATGAACACTGGAAGGAGAACATCTTAGCAGCACAGGCATGCTTGAATAAAGTTTGTCGTCAAGTCGATGTCATACCGCTGTTCAGTACGTCTGCTCTGGGTTCGGAGCATTCCATCAAACAACACAGCCACTCAGTAAGCTTAACAAACTAGCGAGTATTATTTTGAGAAAACGTGCGGCATATTGCCTCCAATATGTTGCACGTACTCTTTTATCTCAATGTGTTGATTAGATAGCAACCGTCATGTGGTCGCGACCGATTTTGGCCATCTCAATGAGAACATCGGTGTGATAATTCTTCTTCACGGTCACATGAGTACCCATTTCACTGGCGATTTTTACGATTGTTAATGCGTCGTTTGGGTGCAGTGATGAGTCGCTTGTGATTTCGATATTAACGCCAAGCTTTACGAGCGCAATTGCGTCGGTTGAAAACATGATGGTTCCCTTAATTATAAATATTGGAACACTATATCATTTTCAATTAATCCAATTCTACAGGTTCATTGAAAAACTCATTTCTGTATTTTAATGCACAAGCTCAATTCGAACTTCTTTTAAATCAATAAAATGACATATTAGAAACATGGCATCATTTCGTTATAATTTAAATCATCTAATTGTTATATAACAGCTAGCCAATCTACAAGCATCCCGACTTATCTACTTTAAAGCGAATTAAAACTAACGCTAGCATCGATATAAAGTGCCAAATCAACGTTCAAATATAATTCTGTTACGCAGTGAATAAGCAAACAATATTCGACAAGCGAAGTATCCCTCCATTACGCAGGCTTACTTCGGTTTCATCCCCTCACCTCAAGCGATGCTTCGAACGTTCATCGCCTAAGCCGCCTGTGCGGCGGTGAACTGCCGCGCGTAAGTAAAAAAGCAAAAATAACATTTCTAAGCTGCCTGTGCGGCAGTGAACACGTAGAATCCACAAATAACTTATCGCAAGAATTTCTAAGCTGCCTGTGCGGCAGTGAACACGGATACACAGCAGAGAACTCGCGCCGCATTTTTCTAAGCTGCCTGTGCGGCAGTGAACGAACACATTTCTTTGCTGATTTGAATTTCATCTTTCTAAGCTGCCTGTGCGGCAGTGAACAATCACTGCGATTTTTGGGATAATTACTTAAATTTCTAAGCTGCCTGTGCGGCAGTGAACGCGTTGCGCCCTCATACGACTGAGACGCTAACTTTCTAAGCTGCCTGTGCGGCAGTGAACAACGAAACGTTCGATCTGTTCGTTTACAACTGTTTCTAAGCTGCCTGTGCGGCAGTGAACTAGACTGTTATAACAGAAAGTGACGAGATAGCAAAGGGTTAGCTAGAAAAACCCTTTTTACCCCTTTTTTTGAGCTTATTCCTAAGTTATTGTTTTTATTGATACATGAACAATGGTAAAAATAAAGGGTCTGCCGACTGATTCAAGGGCAAACCCTAAATACTATATTGACGCGCAAGCGTCACCCCAACGCGCACCATTTATTTCGCGGTTCATCCAAGCTCATTGAACGATTCAAACTCTTGATCAGTACACGGAATTACAAGTAACTGCTCTTTACTTTTTGAGACTTTAAGAAGGTCTTCACCGAATTGACGACTCTTCAAGCTAGCGATATCAAACTGCTGAGCATCACTCAACATACCAATATAGCTAAGCACTTCGGCGCGAGTGAAGGCTTTTCTAGGCATGGGTGGGCATTTTATCTCTTTGCCACTTTCCGACCGAAGAACAACCGTAATATCATCATTTACATGATAGTCAGAGTCGAATTGTTTAAATTCATCATCAGTGCAGTGTATGGTAAGTTTCTCATTTCCCTTGCCCTGTTGTATTGCTAGTATGCGATCTCCGAACTCTTTCTTTTTCGTATATCTCAATGTAAACCGCTCTGGTCCACCTAGCATGCCTAAATAACCCAATACCTCTTGACGACAAAAATCTTTACGGCTCATCGGGGGGCATTCTTTCGTTTCACCTTCCTTGGTTTTTAAGACAACCGTAATCACTTCGTCGTGAGCCAACAACTCCCGCAACTTTTTATCAATAAAGAGATAAACAACCCCAGCTGCTATCAAACTGGTTGAGACTGAAATGACAAGACTATGAATAAAACTCCCTATAAAATAAAGGTTGGCCTTATCACCAATCGAGTGAATGCCTATTTCATTGCCGCATATCCCTGCTATCACAATAAATACAAGCGGCAAGAGAAATACCACCACCCAAAAAGTCCATGTTTTCTTAAAACTACTCATTGTTGATCCTTAACTAAAAATTGATAGGCCTTCCAACGATTTACAGAGCTTTTCTTTGTTTCATTTTTCCAAGAATCAATAATCTCGCCATGATGCTTAATAATCATTGCGATTAACCACTGAATGTCATCACGTTTTTTGGTCTTATTCAGATCTTTACTAAACATAGTCGCTAACTGCTTTTCAGTATAATTCTTAATCTCATCCTCTCGGATTTCTTCCTTTACTTTTCGCTTCTGTTCTTCTTTTTTCGCCCTGATTTCTGGGGATAAACACGGGTGATTTAATGATTTATCAATTAAAAAAATTAAAAACTCACGATTATTTTTGCAATAACCATAACCCGCCGCTGTTTTTGCGCCGATTCCGTTATCTTGTAGCGCTTGAGCCAGCATCTTCTGGCATAGTTCGACGTGCTCGGGCGCTCCTTCCAGCACAAACAGAAAACTGCCTTGTACAGCGAGAAGATGATTAGGAATGGGGCTATCTTTATCTGATGGCGGTAGATGGTTATTATCCTTATCCTTTTTTCCGTTGTAATAATCTTGGTGGTGAGTGGTCACTACATCCAATACAAACGGCTTTGGTTCAGGTTTGGCTTTATCTTTGTCAAACGGAATCCACCACGCATCATGGAAGGTCACTAACCCAGATACACGGTCAATATCATCGCTATCACGGGTACCAAACAGCTCTGCTATCTCATCAGGGTGATTATCTTTAAAATTTTGCTCAACCCAAGCGCGCACCGCGCCTTTAACACTGGAGCCCGGAATACAGGGCATGCCGTAGTTGTGGCTTAAACTGCACCCGGTTTCTAATGCGCCATTACCCGTTAAACCAATGAGCAAACGGTTGTCAAGTGTCATCACGGTTTGGCTAAACCGATGCTCGTCGCTTGTGAGATAAAACCAACGATTAAAGGCTTTGGGATATATTTCGCATGTAAAATCAACCAGCTCTTTTAAATGATTGGTTTTGGCGTTATCACCGTTTTCCCCTGTGGTTTCTTTTAACCCTTTTTGCAGCCATAAACCGGGGTTAATGGTTGTACTATTGTAGTCATTGAACAAGTCATTAATCGCTTCTCGACGCAGTTTAGTCATGACTGACTCCTTCGGTATCACCCGTTGCACCACGCTTTAATACACCTTGCACATAACGGCGCAACCAGCCTGATATTTCTAACGCTTCGCGGGTGTAGCGCATAATTTCCTTGAGATCAGAGCCAATAATAGTTTTATGGAATGCATCTCTATCGTGAACACTGTCAAAATCGTCATCAATCTTCTTAAAAGCAGCGAGTAGATGATCCAACAATTTTGCATGGGCATCTTCAGAAGCTTTCGAAAGTAAAAAGCCCGTGGCTTGCGGTAAGCCATTTTGCAAAATCATGGCGGGCAGTTTATGCACTATCGTCGCATAGCTCTTATGCAGCGCTTCGTCTCCGCTCTTTTCAAGCTCAGCCACATGCTGATAGGTGATTTGTGCAATGGTTTGATTTCGTGAGATCATGATTTTCTCTCCTGTATTACCATTTGCACCAAACCACTGCCGACGCCTGCATTGCCGCCCATTTGTAACAAAATATTGGCTGCTTTTTTGAACTGCTCTTCGTATTCTGATTGATACTCTTTCGTGCCGTCATTGAAGCTGTAGCTCCCCCATAGCACGCATTCAGCGGGCAGGTTTTCTTCGGTCCATAACGCACCTTTATCCACCACGCCTGTTTCTTGGTTCATGCGAATACTCGTGCGAACTTCGGTGGCGGTTTCTGCTAAATAAGCAAACACATCATCAGGCAGAATCACAAAATGCTGTTGGAAATCCACTTGCGCGGCTTCATCATCCGCATACACGACTTTCGATAAACACTTGGCCCATTCTTGCGCTTTACCACACTTAACCGCATCGATATCCAACTCTTCAAACACGACTTTATTCGAGGCGATGTTTTCACTGTCTTCGCCCACACAGGCTTTGTCTTTGCTTTCAGTCGGCAGATCTATGGCTATTTCCAGCGCCTTTTTATAACGCTGCAAAATAAACGGGCACGTGGCATACGCCACAATGCCATACAGGCTACGCACGGGTAGCAATAGTAAATGCGCATCGGTAATGGAGAGTGCACCGGCAAAACTTTCAGCGCCGTCTTTCGTTAGAGGGCCAAATAACGCGTTAGTTAATTGCTCATTGTCTTTCTGTGCGGATAAATGCGCGCGCAGCACGCCACGCAGCGTCGCGCCTGGTACGATGGGCAGGTTTGTCGCTCGCTCACGAATAATCGGTTGATCGACAATGCCAACCGATTGGCCTGAGCCACAATGCAGGATCGTTTGCGTAATAAGATGATAGGTATGAAATGACATAAAATATGGTCCTTATTTAATTCTTTGATTCGTTCCATGAATACGCCATGGGGAGCGTCAGGCCAAAGCCATTGAGATTATGTTGTTTGTCGTCACACAAGTGAGCCATCCACAGATCTTCTATCTCTTCTTCTGTGGCCGTATCCTCCACGATTGCAAACCAATAAGTTGCCCCTGCGGGGATCATCCGCTCACTGGCACGAGGTTTATTATTGGCGAGATCCCAGCCCGATTGTGGCTGCCAGCGATCAAGTGCAGCAGCTTTGAGTTCCAATTTTAAGTGCTTACAACCGGGCGGTGTGCCTTCGTCAAGCCACGCTGGCCGCCATCCGTTAGCAAAAATAGTTGGGGTGAGAAAGGTCAGGGTTAACCCACCAGCTTTGATGATGTCTTGAGCAAAGTTATCAGGCTTTTGAGGCCAGAGATTGCACGTTTCCACTTTTGCTAAGCGGCGCTCACCACCCAAGTTCATCGCCTTTAATTCCACATCACCTTTAATATCCGCGAGAATCGCGACTCGCTCAGTGGGAAAAGCATCCTGTTCGTTTGGCTGCTGCCACATCGTTAACCCTGTGGTTTGAAAGATTTTCCCGTCAACCGAATTGCGCGTTTGATTGTCACGCTCCACATGGGTGCGAATATCTGGCTCGGTGGGTGTCCAACCATTCTTTTTTTTATCTGAAAATAATTCTAGCTTTTCGCCTTCTCGCCACTTCAATAGATCGATCAGCGACCACCATTTGGGCCCCCCAACAGGTTTACCTTGAATGTCTTGCGACAAGAACAAAGGGAGTAACTCCTTGGGTAAATCACAGCCTTCGTCTTTATTCGGCTTTTCTGGTTGCAGCCCAATCAAGGTGGACTTACCGTCCACCGCAAAGTACTGCGCATCCGCCGGTTTCGGGACGAGAATATGCTCTTGTCCAAGGGTATCGATTGATTGATCAACTGGCATTTTCACCGCTAGTGGGCCTGTCACTGGCACCTCAAGCAGCGCCTTAAGCTGTTCTTGATTATTCTTTCTATCATTAAAATCAATGCCAATGGTGCGGCCATGTAAGTTTCGCAACGCACCTGCAATGGTGGACGGCGGCGGAAACTTAGCGGCTTCGGCATCAGAAATCGCTTCAAATGGGCGACTGGAGCGGATATTCAGCGGGTCGAGAGGGTTTAATACAAAATAGTTCATGACATGTCTTCCTTGCCTAAATCCGCCGTTGTCCGCGCGGATAACCAACGAGCAATCCGCAGCATATTCGCCAGCTCATCCAATGATTGATCTTGCGCTTGCTTTCGTAGCTGCTGTTTTAATAGAGAGACTTGCTTTTTAAAAGTGAGCTTTTCATTTTCTGGTCGCTTGTCTTCTGGATCAGTTTGTTCAAGTTGCGCTTCTGAATATTGATGCGCAAAGGATGCACGAGTGAGCATACGTTCCATTTCACTCAGACGAATGCCCGCGCCCGTTTCTTCATCCACTTTGTCTTTATCCTGTGTCCACTTAAGGTTCTGGGACATGGCTAAAACATCTTGCATAATACGGGTCGGTAATAAGCCTTTGCTAAATCCAGCCACAAATTGATTCAAGGTGCTTATCGTCGCCTTATCATCCCAACGACAACGCCATGCAATTTCATGCCCAGAACGAATGCCTAATTGGATTGCCAGCGCGTTGCGCGGTTTTGCCTGCTCATTCCCTTTGGCCAACTTCTCCGCTTGAATGGCACGATGGCGTAGTTGGCGCATGGGTTGCACAAAATGACCAATTGCTAAGCCCACAGATAATGTGGGTGAATTAACCACCACTAATTTCTGTTGTTCAATCACTGCAGACATTCTGCTATCAAAGCTCTTTGCGAGTTCTTGCGCACAAATCAAAGCCGTATTAAGCGGCAGGAACGCGAGCACATCATCCCCGCCCGTATAAATGGCATGACCACCGTGCTCTCGCACGAGACTGCGTACTTCGGTAGCAAATTGATGCAAGGCTTTAGAAATGGCTCTTGAATGTTTTGTTTCTTGCGCCTCTGACAGTAGCTTACCCATACGGTCGCCATCGGCTTTGAGTAACACCCCATAAGTGACTGGCGCGCCTTTTTCTTTATAGAGTTCCGACAAATATTTGAGCAGATTATCGTTGATAGTCTCAGCAAGCACTTTCTCTTGTGCTATACGGCTAGTAAACAAGTATTCACCGTCATACGGGAAAGCTTCATATTTATCCTCATTACCAGTAACGGTCGTGGCTAAGCCTTCTTCTACGAAAGGCTGATAATGAGACTGGAGGATATTGCGTTGCTCAGGACTTAGAGACTGTAACCAAGGCTCCGACACCACCCGCGAAAACGGTGTAAATTGCTCAAAATGCCCGGCTTTACGCTTGATAAGCCCTAAAATGTCCAACTCTTCGCGTTCACTCAATCCCAGCTGCTGCCGCTGTTCTTTATTGCTACGCACTTTATTGGTTAGCGTATTGTTGGCCCCATCCAGCGTCGATTTAAATAAGCCACTCTGCGTATCTTGAATCGGGCTAAAATCTTTGGTTTGTTTGCGCGCCGCAAGCAGCTTACCTAAGCGTTCAGAGGCGTCACCGTAATTGTTGGGTTCAAGCTTTACCCAAGCACCGTAAGTTTCGAGAATATCGTGCTTTTGCTGTTCAAACCGCGACCAATCCAAACTAAAGCCTACCAGCTTGTTCTCACGAACTTGCGTTATGATCTCATCTAAGCGGGCTTTTGCCGCGTGTTTCGCATCATCAACAATGCCGCGAACCTGCCCAGAATCGTCGGCGTGAATCACCGCGCGAATAACATTGGCGATATTGGCTTCTACGGTTTTGTCTAAATCGGGGTCTTGAGGTTTTAACTCTTCATCTGGTTTATCTGGACTTGGAAACACCAAGCAACCGTTTTGCGCTTGATGAAAGTTAAGCGCTACCGCCCGCGACACTTCAGACAACAACCACGAACCGCACCACAAATCTTGGCTACGCCGCCCCGCTTCTATCAAACTTTGCACAGGGCCAATGCTGATGGCCACTAAATACTCCATGATTACTGTCCTTTTTCAAAATAGTCGAGGAAGGCGGAAAGGGGGTCATCACCTCGTAGAGAACCGTCTTTTTTCTTCATTGGAGAGATTTGCCTAGCTAGAGATTGGTGTTGGTTTTGATTAATCGGCCAGTGCTGAGGCTGTTCTTGTGGCTTAGGATCGAGCGCTAATTCTTGCGTTAGAGCTTCTTGCCATGAGGGTAGCATTAAAGCCGCTGCTTGCCATGTTGTGCCGTCAAAATAAGGGCGTAAAATCAAAGGGCTAGCCATACGCTGTGAATCTTTTGGCAACAGAGTCATTGTATTCGGTTCTTTATTACTTCTATCATTAAAATCAAAGATAATCGGCATACCAAACGCGGACCGTGGGAAAATATTGCCGGCGGGATGTTCTGGGGCATGATTCGTTTTATGCTTTTTAGCCATACGCCGTAATTGATCAGGCTCAGGCCAGCGACTACGACCAGGGCGTTTAGGGTCGCTGCTACCTTCATTACGACCTATTTTTTTGCCTTGACGAAAATCTCTTAACTTATCGCAGCCATATTTCCAACAAGCTAACGCTCCTTGCTTATCCTTGGGAGAGACTAACACTAACTTCCCCCCTTTTACTTCAGTGGGAGACACTGGTGTGATAATTTCACCATTCTCTTTTACCTCTACAGCCCCCAAACCACGACGTGTTCGGCTGCCAACGCCACCAAAGCTAGCCCACCAGCGTATGGCTTCTCTTGCCTCATCAATCTGCTCCGATGTTAAAACATTTTTTCTATCTGTTTTAAAATGTATATTCAGGTCAAAAGTTAACTCGGGGGTTGCGATCTTTTTTGCTTTTTTGGCTATTGTTTTCCCTTCATCTTCTAGTTCACCTTTTGCTGAAAATAGAACATAAGCATGGCCATATTTAGAATCTGGAAACGGAACATATTTATCGTTTCTGTTAAACTTGTACTCAAACGCTCTTACTTCACCTTTGAACTCAACATTCGATACCCGAACCTCCACTTGGCTCGCTCTGGCTTCATCACCAATCCCGCCCCAAATCGCGGTTTCTCTATCAAACATCTCTTTAGTGCTAGCAAACGGCCCACAAGCAATCCGCCACCAAAAACGCAGTTGACCACGGATCGAGCTAGCGCGAATCGGCATGTCCTTATCCACTTCGCCAGCCTTCACGCCACCACCATACATGGGTGTAACAAGCGTGCAGTTATAGGTTTGCCAAGCTTTGCTCGGGGGAGCATCAAGTGCTTCTTGGAGTGAGTCGAACTTCTGTTTGGTTTTTCTTCGCATGAGCAATCCTTACTATCAACGCTGCTCAACCATAGTAATCGATTGAATTGAAATAAAAAGAGCCTGAACGGCGTTTTTAGACCCAGTGCATCAATATACATAATAAACCGACATATCTGAGTAAATTCAGACATCTAAAGACAGCAGATACCATAATCCTCCTAACAGCCTCGCAACCACGAAACTGCCAGTTGTCTAAGCCACCTGTGCGGCGGTGAACCTGAGACAGCGCGCACGCGTGCGATGACTGTATTTCTAAGCCGCCTGTACGGCGGTGAACGAACTGGATACGAAATACGATTATGTGATTGTTTTCTAAGCCGCCTGTGCGGCGGTGAACCTAATGATTTTTACTCTAAAGCGTTTGCCGAATTTCTAAGCCGCCTGTGCGGCGGTGAACATCTAGATTCAATCCTGTATACTGGTTTCAAATTTCTAAGCCGCCTGTGCGGCGGTGAACTCGGCGGGTACTGCACAGTCAAAACGCGCGACTTTCTAAGCCGCCTGTGCGGCGGTGAACCGTCCACGAACCAATGCGCGATCCATTTGTGTTTTCTAAGCCGCCTGTGCGGCGGTGAACATGATGAATTTTTGCCAATGGCTCAAGAAATTTTTCTAAGCCGCCTGTGCGGCGGTGAACCTGGTCAAGCCTACCTCTAATTTTCAGGTATCTTTCTAAGCCGCCTGTGCGGCGGTGAACATCAAGTTATTCAATCATATGGTACTGATATCTTTCTAAGCCGCCTGTGCGGCGGTGAACAAAATAGACTTTCAACAACTCAAATCATTGATTTTCTAAGCCGCCTGTGCGGCGGTGAACTAGATGAAATTAGCACTATCTTTATGATTTTTAAAGAGCTTTAGGTGGTTCATGGTAAAATACCCTTTTTTCGCCAGTTATCACCAAGCCCGTCACAGCGGGCTTGGTGAGTGGTCAGAAAAAAAAAAGGGTTAAAACTTAGGAACCGCTGTCGTTGCGCTTAAACCATATTTAGAAAAGTTTATCTCGGCTATGTTTGGCTCGGATACCATCGTCTGTTTAATAAATAGTGGAAATTGTCGCCCTCCCGTCGATTGGCTTTTAATCCGCACAAAAGGCAAATCGGAGTGTTCCACCACACTGTCCGGAATGCGCGCAACGGCCTGCTCGTAGCTCAAACCATGGCGCTTCATCGCACGGCGACGTAACCGCTCTGGGTTACTTTGTACGTGTACACGCTGCACCAACCAATGCTCTTGCGTCTCAGGTACCGGTAAAATATCCGACACTTGAGTAAAATCACTCAGCCCTTTACGCCACGGCTGGTGTTCTAATTGCTCTAAACGCGGTTTTGCAGCATGAAGTCGTAACCGTTTACCCAATGACTTATTGGTCGCGTCAGGAAAGCTTATCCCAATATCATGGTCAGACGCCTCAACCAATGCGCGGTGTAACTTGCTAAACAGCGCGTTCATTAGCACGGGAGCAGTAAACTCCGGATCTTCTAAAATTTTTATGTCTTGATAATAATCCATGGTCTACTCCGATTTACTGCCAAAGACACCACCGCGAATGAGGTTGGCAATCACATAATGTTGTTGCTCAACATCAGGGGCTTGGCCTTTTTCCATCCATTTATCAAACAGTGTATAAAAGTCGTCTTTGTTACTGCGGTAAGCTTTACCACGGCTAGTGACAGATCCAAACGGTTCAGCCGAGATAGGCCCAACCTCTTCCGCGCCTTGGTACCACGTATCCACAGTGCGGATCGCATTGCCAATTTTTTGCGAGTGCAAGGCAGCGGTACCATCCACGTCATACAGCACTTTGCTTTTTTTCGAATTACCGTCAAGCACCAACTCTTGCGATGGAAACACTTCTTGCCCTTCGCCCAGTTTTACAAACGCTTCAACTTTTAAATACGTAAACTGATCACTCGCTAAACCTTGTTCAATCGCATCTGCTAGCGCTTTTAGATCATCATTCTGGTACTCAAAATCGCGCATTGAGAGATCGTAGCTGTCAAACACCCATGTGGTTTCAACCTGCTTAGCGACTTGTGTAACGCGCACTTTCACCGCTTCTGCGCCGACTCGGTTGCGCCACAAAAAGCGACCGTTAGCTAGATTTGATGCGTACCGGTGCGCCAATGTCGAGAATGTTTGCTCACTCACATACGTCTTGATCGTGTCACTTAACACCGCTTGATAATCGGGGTTGTTACACGCTGACGGTGTGGCTAAATCCCCCAACACACGCAAACTAAATACAACTTTGAGCGTGTCACAATCAAAGGGTAACGCGGCGGTATCGACCGTTTGCAGGTTGGCTTTATTCACTTCCTGATCCAGTTTGGCTGGATCATTTAATACCGCATTTTTTTGTCGGTTGGAAATCGTGCCGCGCACGGCTTTTTCTTGCAGTGTCACAGGCGACCAATGAGTATCACTGTCTATATCCGACCAATTACCCGCCAAGAGTAGTCCGTCTGAGTTCGCCAATTTACGTTCAAATGCCAGTACTGATGCTGTTTTTACCGCTGCCATGCTATTTCTCCTCAGCTGTGACGGGTGATTGATGGTGTAATAGTGTTGGGGTTTCTGGTTGGTAATTGTTATTGCAAAGATAAAATGAGTGCTCAGGCTCGTAACTTTGTGTCCAAAGTAACTGTTCAATATCAGTGATGCGGTGCGGGCTAATCCATTGGCCTAACGAGTAGATTGATTCAACAAACTGCGCCGGCACGGTGCGGTCTCTCACATGTCCGACGTCTCCGGCGTCATAGCATGGCGAAATTCCTTGATAACCGATCATAATGGGTTTGAGCCAGCCACTAAAATCTGGCCGTTCGGTTGACCATATCGCTTTCTCCCCTTCATGTTCAGGGGCGGCGGCGCGCATTTTACGGGTGCTAAAATCCAACCATGCATCTAACAGCGTTTGCTCGGTTTGCTTGGCATGAGCTTGCAATACATCATGACGACTCACCAACGCAAAACCGGGTAACAATTGACGTAAGAAGCGTTTACGGGCCGCACTATCGCGATTTTGCGCACCAATATCATTGACCAATTCCACTGATTCACATTGGGTGATCGCGCCGCCAGCCAAGCGCATAGTTGGAATAGATTGCGCGACGTAATCTTCTAGTGCTTTTAGTTGATTGGGGAAAATCGGGCCATTTTCACGAGAGACCGAGATGAGCAACGACACCTCCATACGCATTTTTCCCTCTTCATTAAACGGAGCGGTGACGGCTTCTTTGCCTTTTAAAACCAGCGGATTACGTGTTAACGCAAAATAATGTTCACGGCTCATATTGTTACCGTAAGACAGTACTTGGCTACGGTGACAAATCACCGCGCAGCCATCCAACACCAGCGTATCAGAGACTTTTTCTTGTACTTTACGTTGTAACGCATGAGTAAAACCCAAAAAGCTGGTGATGGCAGGAAAGCCCCATGTCACGCCAGCAATGGCGTTGGCGCCTTCCACTTCAAGGTGCTTAATAACCAATAATTTATCCATTAAAAGCTCCTTGCACATCGTCTTTGACTAAACGCAGCTCTTGGGCGGTCAGCACTTTCCACTGCATAAACTCAACATCTCCCGTGGCAATGTCGGAGTTGCGCTCAAGCTCAGCATTTAAAAAGCGCGCGAAATCTTCCGCCACCAACCCTTGCCATTCTTTTTTATCAAGCATCTCAGCAAAGTCGCTATCGATTTGGCAACGTTGCGGATCAAGCCATAGCTTTTGGTGTTCAGGCAAATAACACTCAGGATGAGCAGACCAGCCTGCGGGGAAACGCCGTACGCTCGCGGCATACCCTAGCAAACGATCAACAATGTCATCGATGCGCCTTGCTCGCTCGGCGCGTATCTCCCAAGTGCTACGGTTGTTTCGATGAGCAAATAAAAACGCCTTCAAACCAGTAAGCTGTCGGTAAACTTGCCGAGAGAACGGCCCGCGAAATACTGATTTCACTTTTAGCGGCGGCTTTTCTTGGCTTTGCCATGTTGGAGGAGCGCTACTCAATAGATACGCCCGCCCACCGCGCGTTGAGTTAAGCTGACTAATATTTTGTGGTTTAGTGCCACCAAAGGTTTGCACTGCAATATTAGGAAATTCTAGGGTGGCAATATCCGAGTATTTATCATTTCGCCGCGCTTCACGTGCTGCTTTTTGTGGTTCTGAAAAGCGCGCTGTTTGAATGCGATCGTAGATCTCATGGGTTAAGGCGGTGGCAAATAGCGGCATCACCAGATGGTATCCCCCCTCCGCTAATGGCCAGTACAATTGCTTGGCGTTTTTATGGGAACTGGGATCTTTGGCCGTCACCGCACGCTTAAAACCTGCGAGCCATTCAGCACGTTGTTCTTCGCTAATCGCGAGTGTTTCAAAGGGCGTCATGTCATCTTGCTGAATGTAGTGAACCAGCCGTTTGCCCGTTTCATCTTCTAGCGTCAGCAACTTACCCACATCCAGCGCGGCCGCATTCCCGACAATATCAATGGCTGGCGCGGCAATACTGTGGGTACCGATACAATCTCGCTGACCGCTAAACTGATCGGCAAAAATACTGGTACCCTTGGCATCAGAATGGGTGAATTTGAGAGCATGAGTCACTAATTGCAACTGCTTGGCGCGTACGGCAGCATCGTCTAACCACACACTTGGTTTAAAGCGCTCCTCTTCTGCCACACGCAGTTCAAAGCGCTGCTGCTCGTAGGCCGCGACATCCTCTGCTTGGGCAGCCTTCACACCTTTGGCGGTGTCTTTATCAAACTTCTCTAACCGATCCTGCTTACGACTATTGATATAATCGAGGATTTGTTCGGATAAATTCACTACGTAGCCTCCTGACATAGGGATCCCTATATAAACAATTTACTTACCACTGAAGGCCAATGAAATGATGTACCTCCAAGAATAATGACTATCAAATAAATAACTCGGCCAGCTGTATATTTTTTCATCCTGAAACGTAGAGTTTTTTTCCTCTTTCGTTCAGATACTTTACTACCTGTTTTACCATCTACCTTTTGTGTAACAACATATTCACTCTTAAAATTAAACATACGACACCTCTAACTGCCTAAGAAGTGATCAGTATAGAGATCAAAAAAAAATTTACAACCATATAGCTTTAAACTTTAGGTATAAAATAAGACTTTCCAGAAACTATAGTTATATGGATTGATTGTGAATTAAGTATACTATAGACTTTAGAAACTATCTCATCGAT
>JBQGON010000031.1:0-6250 GCA_052087065.1 Vibrio sp.
GGTTGGTTCTCGCATGTGGTTGAGGGCAGTATTGCTCATTTGGGCTTTGGTTGGGAGATCTCCGCACTTATTTTAGTGGTGGTTTATTTTTATGTGCATTATTTCTTTGCGAGTACGACGGCGCATATTACCGCGATGTTTGCAGCCTTTTATTCCGCTGGTTTAGTATTAGGTGCACCGCCTTTGTATCTTGGCTTATTGCTCGCGGGGGCTTCGTCTTTGATGATGTCGCTGACTCACTATGCGACCGGGACTTCGCCTATCATTTTTGGCTCTGGTTATGTATCCATGGAAAACTGGTGGGTCATGGGCTTTATTATGAGCTTGGTTAACCTCTTGGTTTGGGGAGTTGTCGGTGGTTTGTGGTGGAAGGTGCTCGGCTATTGGTAGGAATGCGGCGGCTTTATTTACCCATTGGGCTGTTTTGCACGCCTCACCGACTTTTTATCGGGTAATATACATCGCGATTGATTCACTTTTTACCGCGTTATTGAAATTATGACAGCCAGCTTAAGTATCCGCAGCTATACCAAACGGCTCAAAGCTGGCTTAATAAAAAATTACCGCTAGCACCAATAGTCAACGCCCTTTACAGGGCGTTTTCTGTTGCTTTAAAGAGAGGATTGTTTTTGGGGAGACAGTGATTTAATAATTGATAAAACCTGCAATATGACAACCAACGCAAAAAACGCCGCCAGCACCATAGACACGGGCCTTTCGACAAATGGCAGCAGGTGACCATTGGATTTAATCATCGATGACAGTAAGTTTTTCTCTAGCATCGGCCCCAAAATCATGCCCAGGATGATCGGCGAAATAGGATATTGAGCACGTTGTAACAGGTAACCGATAACGCCCATGCCTAACATCACAACAATTGATGATAGTGAGTTGTTTATAGCAAACGATCCGACGCTACTAAAAATAATAATAATCGGATAAAGAATGGCTTTATCGATAAAGATGACCCGCTTAATAAAGTTAACTACTAATAATGCCAGTGGGATAAGCGCCAAGTTGGCGATAAAAAATAAAATGAACACGGCATAGAGCTTATCGGGTTGAAATAAGAATAGCGTGGGGCCAGGGTTCATATCTTTCATGTAGAGCACACCGATAATAATGGCGGCCGCAGAATCTCCGGGGATACCGAAAACTAAGGATGGAATCCAACTGCCAGCCAAGCTCGCATTGTTACTCGATGAGGCGTCGACAATCGCTTCTTCTGACCCCTTGCCATAGCGTTCCGGTGTTTTGGAAAACTTGCGAGAGAGTGCGTAAGAAATCCATGCAGCGATATCTGCCCCAGCGCCCGGCAGTGCGCCGATTAGGGTGCCTAGAATACTGCTGCGGCAGATGTTCAATTTGTAGCGCCACATTGTGCGCGGAACACCTTTAAACAGGTTGAAGCTAGACTGGGTGGGAATTACGTCTTGTTTGTGTGTGTTTATTTTACCGGCGTAGTATTCAATGGCTCCGGAAATGGCAAACAAGCCAATCATGGCAGGAATAAAACTGATGCCTTGTAACATGCTGACTTGGCCAAAAGTGAATCTTGGCACCCCTGTCATTTGGTCGTAACCGACACAAGAGAGAAGCAAACCAAAGCACAGTGTCACTATGCCCTTTAACGGCTGATTACCAACAACGAGTGTGGCACAAGTTAACCCGAGTAAAGATAACCACGTATATTCATAAGAGCTGAACTTTAAAGCAAATTTTGCCAGCATCGGAGCAGCCAGCATTAAGATGATTGCCCCAAAGAGACCACCAATCACTGAACTGGTAAGCCCGAGACCTAATACTCGGTTCAACTTTCCTTGTTTGACCAATTCGTGAGAGTCTGCCACATAAGCGGCTGAGGCCGGTGTACCAGGAATTCTAAGTAAAGCCCCTGGTATATCACCGGCATAAATTGACGATGCACCGATCGAGATCATCAGCGCTAATGCAGGGATAGGATCCATGAAAAAGGTGAATGGAACCATCAGTGCGATGGCCATCGTGGTGGTCAATCCAGGAATCGAACCGACCACTAATCCAAATAATCCGGCTGCGATGACGGCGAGAATGGCACTCAGGTTGATATATTGAAACGCGTCGACTAATACAGACATTGTAAACTCCTATACCCAGAGGCCATCAGGTAACGCGACCATGAGCAGATGACCGAAGACGTAATAAATCACACCGGAAGCGACGATCGCGAATGTGGCATTTATGATGAGTTTTTTAGGATTACGCAGGCTCATCAATGCAAATAACAGCACGGCTGCACAAATTAAAAAGCCCAAATAAGAAATGAGATAGGTAAACAGTCCGATCGATACGATGACTAATATTAAAGCCTGTATCTCCTTGGCACTGAATGTGTTTTTTTGCGGTTGTTGGCGAAGATGGATCACGCCATCCAATACTGTAAATGCCAGTAATAACGCACTCAGTATTGTGGGCATAAATCCAGCGCCATATTCACTGATGCCTCCATATTGACTGACGCTGGTGACCAGCGTTAATAAGGCAAATACGGCTATCAGGAATTGGGAAAGGGGTAATGAACGCATAAAGTACCTACAAGTTCCACAGAATGAATCTATGTGACAAGGCATCACAATAGTATTGGGAAAAGGGGCGGAGTCGAGCGCTCCACCCACCACTTTATTTTTTGAGCTTATTGATCAATTTGCCGTACTTTTCATCTTCACTTTTCATGAAGGCGGCGAGCTTATCGCCATACAGTGGGTAAACCTCAAAGCCTTGCTTGGTCGCAAACTGCTGGAGTTTGCCTTCGGCAAATACGGTTTTCATAGCTTTAATGAGTTTATTTTGTATGTCTGGCGAAACCCCCTTCGGCGCCACTAACGCATTCCACGTGGAAAAGGTGTATTTATACTGGGTGGCTTGTTGGAAGACCGGAATATCCTTGTAAAGTCCTGTGTTCGTTTTCGCCATGGTCGCGAGATTTTTGACCATTCCAGCATCCACCATACTTTTGGCTTCACCCGGCGAAGAGGTGGTAAAATCAATACCACCAGACACGAGCTCCATTAAGGCTGAACTTGAACCTTCTGAGGGAACAAAAGTAACCGCATCAGAAGGAAGCCCCATCGCATCTAACATACCGATAAGATTCAAATGCCAGCCAGAGTTTAAACCGCTACCTGAGGCTTTCAGTTTACCGGGGTGCGCTTTGATATAATCGGTAAGTTGACTGATGGTCGAAAACTTCGAGTCAGCAGCCACTTGAATTCCACCCAAATTGACGGCGAGGCGAGTGATCGGGGTGTAGTTTTTATAACTGAGGTTGGTCATGCCTTGGTGTCGCATCATGGCGATTTCAACCGTCGCAATCCCCAGTGTGTAGCCATCTTTTTTGGCTTTGGCGATAGCGTCGTGACCGACAACACCTGCGCCACCAGTGCGGTTAATTACGTTGACATTCACACCTAATTGTTTCTGAAGCCCTTGAGCAACCAAGCGGGCAACGGTATCGGTATTGCCGCCGGCCCCCCAAGGAACGATGATTTTGATAGGCTTCTCCGGCCAAGCGGCCAAAGCAGAAGAGGATACCGCCATTGCGGAAAAAATGAGGCTGAGTTGTAGGGCTCGTTTTATGTGGTAACTCCTGTAATAGTGGTCTGTTTTTATCGTTAGGGCTAAAAGGATTACTTATTTAGATTGTTTATTGTGTCTCGTTCTAGTTGAGCTGCCGCCGCGATTTGGTCCAAAATAACTCCGAGTCCCCAGAATTTTTCGAGAACATCCGCATCAGTTACCCGGCTATGTGTTGAATCAAATGTACCAAGACGCTGGTGGAAAATTTTGGCATTTTTGGGATAGCCTAAATTTTCGACGACCGCACTTAGAGAAAGGAAGTAGGAGAGTTTCTCTGCATACTCCGGCGCTTGTGAGGCGTGGTGATAGAGCCAGTGGTAAAGGTCAGGGTGGAAGTTGGTGAAGACACCGCTAAATCCTTTGGAACCGTGCTGTATTGCTTGATAAGCGATCGCAGCGTTGGCGTTAATGATGGCAAAGGGTGTGCCTTCGACCAGCTTAACGCGGCGTTTCACCGTTTCTAAATCACAGCTGACATCTTTGAGGACGATAAAGCGGCCGGAATTCGCGCAGAATTGAATTTCCTCATCGCTAAGCAGGCGTCGATACGGCGCAGGACATTCGTAGAGACCTAAAGGTAGGCTTTCAGGAAGCGCATCCATCAACGTCTGTAGGTTGTTTAGGAAGACTTCGGTTCCGTCGTTATTGGCATCTAAACGGTTCGATACAAGGACCAATGCGTCAATACCGGTTTGCGCCATCGCGCGTAGTTCGGTGATCTGGTCGTCAACATTTTCAGAAATATGGCCAGAAGCAATAACAGGAACGCGCCCATTGGTGTAGTCACACACGAAGTTTGACAGAGCTACGCGTTCTTCCAGTGTGAGAAATAGCATTTCACTTGATTGACACACTGCAAATAGGGCATCGGCTCCATTTTTGATATACCAGTCAATCAGATTTCCTAACCCTATGTAATCGATTTCGTTCTGAGCAGTAAATGGTGTGAGCATTACTGGAACGATGCCTGCAATTTTTTTCATTCTGTTTATCCTAGATTGTTCACTATGACGTTTTAAATGACTTTTATGGCTACGTGTTGCTGACGCATGCGGTCTTCAACTAATGCGTGGTTTGGCATGTTCGCCGCGCCTTCTCTTTCTACTGCAAGGGAGGCAAAAGCGGTGGCGTACAGAGCGGCCTGAGGAAACGAATTACCTTGCGCGAGTGACGCAGACAATGCTCCATTGAAGGCGTCACCGGCACCGGTGGTATCTCGTGCGACCGCGTTATATGCGGGAATGTGGGAGTATTGCTCACCATCAAACAGTACTGAGCCTTGACGCCCCATCGTGATAATGACGGATTTGGCGCCTTTTTTATGGATGATTGCTGCGGCTTGTTTTGCTGTGGCGATATTGGTGATTTCTATCCCTGAAATGTGTGATGCTTCCGTTTCGTTTGGCGTAATAATATCGGTGTTAGCAATGAAGTGATTGGCATCAGAGACGTAAGGTGCGGGATTTAAAATAACCTGTACATTTAAGCTTTGCGCGAGCTTGATAACGGCATCAATTGCATCGAAGTTATTTTCTAACTGTACGAGTAACACCTTAGAATCACGAATATAGGGGACTAGCTCCGAGACTTCTTCTTTGGTCACCAAGTGATTAGCGCCTGGGCAAATCGCGATAAAGTTTTCCCCATCGTCATTGACATAAATAACCGCGCTGCCGGTTGAGGTTGCGTCTGCTTCGTACAGTGAGAAAGACTCAATACCACATGAATCAAAATGATTGCGTGCAAACTGATTGAATTGGTCTTTGCCTACTTTGGTGGCAAAGTGAACACGAGCTCCGGCTTTATGAGCAGCCAGTGCTTGGTTTGCTCCTTTGCCGCCGGGGCCAAACGTGGTTTCCTTGGCGATAAGGGTTTCCCCATTTTTAGGGAATCGGTTCACTTTTGCGACAATATCGACGTTAAAAGAGCCAAATACACATACTTTCCCGACCATAAGATTTGACGCTCCTTTTTGATGATGAGTTGACTGCGTTTGGTGATGAGTTTGCAATAAATGGCTGATATTGAGTTTACTGTCTTCTTGGCGTAGCTCATTTTGCATAAGATGTTTTTTTAAAGAAACGCCACCATGATGGCGAACCACCAAACCGTCATTTTGTAACTGAGTTAAATCAGTACGTATGGTCTCTTTCGTGACGTGAAAGTAGGCGGCAAGAAAAGAGACACTGGCTTGTCCATCGCTGCGTAATAATGCAATGATCTTTTCTTGACGCTTTTCTTTATACATAACTCATCCTTATTGTGTGATTACATTTTATGGCGTTTAGATATTTGCGAGTGAGAGAGGATTCAAACAAAAAAATGGTAAACAAAAACAAACAAAAATTATGATGGGGAATTTATAGCACCTGTGATTGTTATCACGTTACGTAAAAGGTTAAGAGAACGTTTATATGATGAAGGCACTGTTATCAGTGTTTAATGGTTTGTGATGATTCAGAGATTACTGTCAATAACAGTCATGAGCGAGAGGTGATGCGATGATTTGATAGCGGAGTTGCAATGCTCGGGTTGTTATCATATTTAGTCGTTTTTCTGTGTGGTAAAATCGTGTTATTGCGCATAGGAGCTGAATATGGATAACAATCACTTTCATGGTAAATATGAAGTAGAG